>NZ_CAURKP010000169.1:0-10904 GCF_963525155.1 uncultured Rhodococcus sp. | reverse complement strand
CAGTGGTGATGCGCGCCAAGGACGGAAAGCGCTCGGCGGAAGTGTTTGTCCCGTCGATCGCCGTGATTGCGAAATGCGTCGGAACGCCCGACGACGGTGAGCGCGCAAAGGTGCGACTCACCGCCGTCGACACCGTCAAACGGACGGTGGAGTTCACGTTCCCGGCGTAGCGAGCTACCGGTAAGAATCGGTGGCTTCCACCAAGTGATGTGCGATGCCGGGCTCCATCGCGGAGTGTCCGGCGTCGTCGACGATCACGAGCTTGGATTCGGGCCACGCCTTGTGCAGCGCCCAGGCGCTGGTGGCCGGGCAGACGACGTCGTAGCGGCCCTGGACGATCGTCCCCGGAATGCCGTGCAGTGCGGAGCTTTTGCGTAGGAGTTGGTTCTCGTCGAAGAACCCGCCGTTGACGAAGTAGTGGTTCTCGATACGGGCGAAAGCCAAGGCGAACCGGGTCTCGGAGTTCTGTTCGATCTTGTCCGCCTGTGGGTACAGGTAGCTCGTCGATCCTTCCCAAGCCGACCAGGCGATCGCTGCCCGGGCTGCGACGGCGGGGTCTTCGGAATGGAGCAGTTGGTGATAGACCGCGACGAGGTCTTCGCCGCGCTGCGCCTCGGGTACAGGTTCGAGGAATTTGTCCCAGCGCTCCGGGAAGATGTTTCCCGCGCCGCCGTTGTAGTACCAGTCGATCTCGCTACGACGCAGGAGGAAGATCCCGCGCAGGACCAGCTCAGTGACGCGCGTAGGAAACGTTTCGGCGTAGGCGATGGACAGCGTGGAACCCCAGGACCCGCCGAAAACCATCCACTTGTCGATCGAAAGATGTTCGCGCAGGGCTTCGATGTCGGCCAGCAGCTTGTCCGTCGTGTTCACCGACAGGTCGGCGCCGTCGGCAACGTGAGGGGTGGACCGCCCGCAGCCGCGCTGGTCGAGTAGAACGATGCGGTATGCGGCCGGATCGAAGAACTGGCGTACCGCCGGTTGCGCACCACCGCCGGGGCCACCGTGCAGGAACACCACCGGCTTGCCGTCCGGATTTCCGCTGACTTCCCAGTACATGCTCTGGCCGTCACCGACATCGAGGAAGCCGGTGACGAAAGGCTCGATCGGGGGATACAGACTCCGGAGAGTCGACGGCTGCCCTGAAGTGGCTGACGTGTCGGTCATCAGAAGCCCACCAGGCCGGAGGCGAGATCGGGGATCTCGAGTGCGGAAATCGCGCCGCTCCGGACGTCGGGGCACGCGGCTGAGGTTGCCGCGTCGATGCTTTCGCGGTTCTGAGCGAGATCGAGCAGGTTGATGCCGTTCTGCGTCGCCCACGTGATGACGATCGTGTTCAGTCCGCCCTTGCCGAGCGTCGGAGTGACGGTCCGCCAGTTCTGCAGCTGCCCTTCCATATCCGAGCACAACTGCTGGACCTGAGCGTCGGTGAACGTCGAACCGGACGCGGTTGTTGCCGGCGCCGTCGTGGTGGAACTCGCGGGCGTAGTGCTGCTGGGCGCGGGAGAGTTGGTGGACCCTCCCGCGCATCCGCTCAGCACCGTGACGAGAGCTGCCGCGCCGACTACAGCTGCGGCAGTAGAACTTCGACGGTTACCGATCATTGAACGCACCCCTGGCTGGTTGAGAGACAGGCGGCGTTCGCCGGTCTCGGATCAGAAACTGTGTTCTGCGGCCGGGAAAGCGCCAGTGCGAACTTCTGATGCATAGGCTGCGGCTGCGGAACGCAGTTCGTCACCGACGTTACCGAAACGCTTGACGAACTTGGCTGTCTTACCACTCGTGTAACCCGCCATGTCCTGCCAGACGAGTACCTGAGCGTCGCATTCGGAACCGGCCCCGATGCCGACGGTGGGGATGGTGAGTTTGCGGCTGACCTGGCCCGCAATCTCGGCCGGAACCATTTCCATGACGACAGAGAACGCCCCGGCTTCCTGGACTGCAATGGCGTCCGCCACAAGCTGCTCGGCCGCGTCGCCGCGACCCTGGACGCGGAAACCACCGAGCGAGTTCACGCTCTGCGGGGTGAATCCGACGTGAGCCATGACGGGGATGCCGGCCGAGGTGATTGCCGCGATCTGCTTGCTCATCCGCTCGCCGCCCTCGAGCTTGACGGCGTGTGCGAGGCCTTCCTTCATGAACCGTGTGGCAGTCGCCAGGGCCTGCTCGGCGGAACCCTCGTAGGTGCCGAAGGGGAGGTCGGCGACGACGAGTGCGTGCGGCGCGCCGCGAACGACGCCACGCACGAGCGGGAGCAGTTCGTCGACGGTGATCGGCACGGTGGTGTCGTAGCCGTAGACGACGTTGGCGGCAGAGTCGCCGACGAGCAGCACCGGGATGCCTGCGTCTTCGAAGATGCGCGCCGTGGAGTAGTCGTAAGCGGTGAGCATCGACCAGCGTTCGCCGTTCTGCTTCATCTCGGCGAGGTGGTGAATGCGCGTCTTACGCTTCGGTGCATCAGTAGAGCTTGCAGTGGGTACAGAAACTGCACTGGGTACAGAACCGTAGAGAGGTGTTTCGGACATCGTTGTCCCTTTCTGGCCTCGAGGCCCTGAGCGTTGATCGCTTTCGGGTCCCCGGGTGTGGGTGATGACGTGTTCAGTCTGCCACCGGACATCGCCGACACGAATAGTTGACGGGGTGCAATGGGTCACATCACCGCGCGCGTATCAGGTAGGTGCCGAGACGAGGCGAACCGCTGGCTATCGCGGTTTCCTGGCACCATCGATGGCATGTCGAAGTTCGTTCGCCTCTCCGGTGCCCTCGCTGGAAGCGCAGCAGTGCTCGTGTTGGTTGTCGGTTGCACCAGTTCGGAAGGCACGCCCGAATCAGTGGAACCTGCTGGTTCTGCCGCGTCCGCGGTGCCGTCCGGCCTCGAGAAATTCTACGAGCAGACGCTCGACTGGGGTTCGTGCGACCAATTCGTCGAAGAAGGAACTGCGCCGCTGGGGCGTGGGGTCGACTGCGCCGAGGTGAGCGTTCCCGTCGACTACGCGAATCCGAACGGCGACACCGCGAAGGTGGTGATCTCGCGTTCGAAGGCAACCGGCGACCGCATCGGCTCACTGTTGCTGAACCCCGGCGGGCCGGGTGGGTCCGGGCTGTCGATGGCGACCTCGGGTTCGGGCACCGAATTGCAGGAACGTTTCGACATGATCGGCTTCGATCCGCGGGGGATCGGGGCATCGACGCCGCAGGTTCGGTGTCTGACGCCGGAGGAGATCGACGCGGAGCGCGCGGAGGTCAACGTCGACATGACGCCGGAGGGCATCGCTCTCGCCGAGGCGGACAGCAAGGACTACGCAGCCAAGTGCGCCGAGCGGACCGGTACGGAGTTCCTCGCTCATGTCGGTACCTACGAGGTGGTGCGAGATATGGACGTCATTCGGGGCGTTCTCGGCGATCCGAAGATGAACTACCTCGGGTTCTCGTACGGGACCCGGCTCGGATCCACTTACGCCGAGACCTTTCCGCAGAACGTCCGAGCGATGGTCCTCGACGGCGCGCTCGACCCCGAGCAGGATCCGGTCGACGAGGTGGTCTTGCAGGGGCAGGGTTTCCAGGGCGCATTCGACGCCTTCGTCGCCGACTGTGTCTCGCGAACGGACTGCCCGTTGGGTGACGATCCGGCGCAGGCGCAGGCACGCTTCCAGGCACTCGTCGATCCGCTGATCGAGAAGCCGGCGGAGACCACCGATCCACGCGGGCTGAGCTATTCCGACGCGATCACCGGCGTCCAGCAGGCCCTGTATTCGCCGCAGTTGTGGACTCCGTTGCGTGGAGGTCTGTCGAGTCTGGCCGACGGACGCGGCGACTCGCTGCTCAATCTCGCCGACATGTACGAAGGCCGTGAAGACGACGGCAGCTACTCCAACATCAACGACGCGTTCAACGCCATTCGCTGCGTGGACGATCCGGCAACCACCGACCGCGCCGAGGCCGGCGAATCCGACACTCGGTACCGCGAGGCGGCGCCGTTCCTCGACGACGGCCGCGGGACGGGTCAAGCGCCGCTCGACCTGTGCGCGTTCTGGCCCGTTCCGGCTACCGGCAGCCCTCACGCGCTCGACCCCCAGGCGCTCGCCGATGCCGGCCTGCCTCAGTTGGTCGTCGTCTCCACGACGCAGGATCCGGCAACGCCGTATCAGGCCGGAGTGGATCTCGCCAAGCAGTTGGGCGCTGCCCTGATCACGTTCGACGGAACCCAACACACGGTGGTTCTGGACGGAAACTCCTGCGTCGACGATGCCGTCGTCGACTACTTCGTTTACTTGAAGGCACCGGAAGAGGGTCTGACATGTTAACCGGCGCGACGCCGTACGCTGCGCCTATTCGATGGTGACCAATCACTCTGTTAACCGGGACCACTGATGTAACACAGATTTAACGTGGCTTGCTTAGTCTCGCGTGCATGGATCGCCAAAAAGAATTCGTGCTTCGTACCCTGGAAGAGCGCGACATTCGGTTTGTCCGCTTGTGGTTCACCGATGTTCTCGGGTACCTCAAATCGGTGGCGATCGCCCCCGCCGAACTCGAAGGCGCCTTCGAGGAGGGAATCGGATTCGACGGTTCCGCCATCGAGGGATTCTCACGAGTCTCCGAAGCCGACACCGTCGCTCGGCCCGACGCCTCGACATTCCAGATCCTGCCGTGGGCCCACAAAGACGGTGCGCAACATTCCGCGCGCATGTTCTGCGACATCACGATGCCCGACGGTTCGCCGTCGTGGGCAGATCCGCGCCACGTCCTGCGTCGCCAGTTGAGCAAGGCCAGCGATTTGGGCTTCAGCTGCTACGTTCACCCGGAAATCGAGTTCTTCCTTCTGGAGAACGGTCCGATCGACGGCACTCCGCCGATCCCGGCCGACTCGGGTGGATACTTCGACCAGGCCGTCCACGATTCGGCTCCGAACTTCCGCCGCCATGCCATCGACGCACTCGAGTCGATGGGCATCTCGGTCGAGTTCAGCCACCACGAGGCCGCGCCGGGTCAGCAGGAGATCGATCTGCGCTACGCCGACGCCCTCTCGATGGCCGACAACGTCATGACGTTCCGGTACGTCGTGAAGGAGGTCGCGATCGGTGAAGGCGTTCGGGCGAGCTTCATGCCCAAACCGTTCAGCGATCAGGCCGGCTCCGCGATGCACACCCACATGAGCTTGTTCGAGGGCGATACCAACGCCTTCCACAATCCGGACGATCCGATGCAGCTCTCCGAGACCGGCAAGGCATTCATCGCCGGCATCCTCGAGCACGCCAACGAGATCAGTGCGGTCACGAACCAGTGGGTCAACTCGTACAAGCGACTCGTTCACGGGGGAGAGGCGCCCACTGCCGCGTCGTGGGGCCCGTCCAACCGATCGGCTCTCATCCGCGTTCCGATGTACACGCCCAACAAGGCGTCCTCGCGCCGCGTCGAGATCCGTAGCCCAGACTCGGCTTGCAACCCGTACCTGACTTTCGCGGTCCTGCTTGCTGCCGGTCTTCGCGGCATCGAGAAGGGCTACACCTTGCCGCCCGAGGCAGAAGACGACGTGTGGTCGTTGACCTCCGCCGAGCGCCGCGCCATGGGTTACAAGGAACTGCCGAGCAACTTGGACAGCGCTCTGCGCGAGATGGAGAAGTCGGAGCTCGTGGCCGAAGCACTCGGCGAACACGTCTTCGATTTCTTCCTGCGCAACAAGCGTCGTGAGTGGGAGGAATACCGCAGCCACGTGACGCCGTTCGAGCTCAAGACCTACCTCGGTCTGTGACGGTGAAACCGCCCGCTGCGAGATCAGCAGTTCCAGGACCGGGTCGACTCGGGCTGGTCGAGCCCACCGCTGCCGACGAGTTGCGTCAGCTCGGTTGGGTCGACGCCGAGAGCATCGAACTCTTGTGGTCGCTGTCGCGTGCCGCGAACGCCGACCTCGCTCTGCGCACCCTTGTGCGGATCAAGGACGGGCTCGGCGACGGGTGGCGCGAACTCGATCAGGCCCTTCGCAAGGACAAGAGCCTGCGCGGCCGTTTGTTCGCACTGGTGGGTGCGTCGTCGGCCTTCGGCGACCACCTGGCCGCGGATCCGATCGGCTGGAAACTGCTCGACGGCACCGCTCTGCCGACCAAGGACGAGGCGACCGCAGCGTTGCTGGAGGTCGTGGGTGCAACTGTCGACGAGGGTGCCACCGAAGGTTCATTGACCTACCGCGCCACCGTGACCGGACCGGAAGCTGTTGTTGCTCTGCGTAAGAGCTACAAGGACCAGTTGATGCTGCTGGCTGCGGCTGATCTTGCGGCGACCGTCGAGAACGAACCCGTAGTTCCGTATCAGACTGTGGGGCACCAGCTTTCCGATCTGGCCGACGCCGCGCTGACCGCTGCACTTGCGGTGGCCATCGCAACGGTGTGTCCCGAGGGCAGCTGTCCGATCCGGCTCGCCGTGATCGCCATGGGCAAATGTGGTGCGCGCGAGCTGAACTACGTCTCCGACGTCGACGTGGTGTTCGTCGCCGAACCGGCCGATGCGACGGCCAGTCGCGTTGCCGGTGAGATGATGCGTATCGGTACCTCCGCATTCTTCGAGGTCGATGCTGCGCTGCGGCCCGAAGGCAAGCGCGGAGAATTGGTTCGCTCCCTCGAATCCCACATCACGTACTACAAGCGCTGGGCCAAGACCTGGGAGTTCCAGGCACTGCTCAAGGCTCGTCCGATGACCGGCGACATGGAGCTCGGTCGCCAGTACTCCGAGGCGATGAGCCCGATGGTGTGGATCGCCTCCGAGCGCGAGGACTTCGTCCCCGAAGTCCAGGCCATGCGTCGACGCGTCGAGGAAATGGTTCCCCCCGAACTGCGTGAGCGCGAACTCAAACTCGGCCGCGGAAGTTTGCGCGACGTCGAATTCGCCGTCCAACTCCTGCAATTGGTGCACGGGCGCGCTGACAGTTCGTTGCATGTCCAGAGCACCGTCGATGCACTGACTGCATTGGCGGCGGGTGGATACGTCGGCCGCGACGACGCCGCCAACCTGACTGCGTCGTACGAATTCCTGCGTCTGCTCGAGCACCGTCTGCAGTTACAGAAGCTCAAGCGCACGCACACCCTGCCGCCGCCGGACGACGAGGAAGCGCTGCGTTGGCTGGCCCGCGCCGCGCACATGCGACCCGACGGTCGTCTGGATTCCCTGGGAGTCCTGCGCGCCGAGATCAAGCGGAATTCGCATCGGATTCGCCGCCTGCACGCCAAGTTGTTCTACCGCCCGCTTCTCGAATCGGTGGCGCGGATGGACAAGGAAGCACTGGTCCTGGGGCCAGAAGCCGCGGTTCGCCAGTTGGCCGCTCTCGGTTACACGGCACCCGAGCATGCTCTCGGGCATCTGACTGCACTGACGAGTGGCGCTTCACGCAAGGGTCGCATTCAAGCGCTCCTGTTGCCGACTCTGCTCGAATCACTCGCGGACACACCGGATCCCGATGCCGGGCTGCTCGCTTACCGCAGGCTCTCGGACGCGCTCGTCGACCAGACGTGGTTCCTGCGCCTGCTCCGCGACGAGGCTGCGGTGGCCGAGCGTCTGATGACCGTGCTGGGCTCGTCGGCGTACCTACCCGACCTGCTCATCAAGGCTCCCGACGTGATTCGCTTGTTCGCGGATTCGCCGAGTGGACCGCGCCTGGTCGAGCCGAAGCCCGAGGATGTGGCTCGCGGGATCCTCACCGCCTCCGGTCGACACAGTGATCCGAATCGTGCTGTTGCCGCGGCCCGCTCGCTGCGCCGACACGAACTTGCCCGCATCGCTTCGGCCGACATCCTCGGCATGCTCGATGTTCCCGCAGTCTGCAAGGCGCTGTCCTCGGTCTGGGCTGCGGTGCTCAACGCGTCGCTCTCCGCTGTGATCAAGGCCAGCGTCACCGAACTCGGGACCGAGGCTCCCGCCAGTTTCTCCGTCATCGGCATGGGCCGATTGGGCGGCGGGGAACTCGGCTACGGATCCGATGCTGACGTGCTGTTCGTGTGCGAACCTCGTGAGGGCGCCGATGAGACCGTTGCGGTCAAGTGGGCCAACAGCATTGCCGACAAGGTCCGCAAGCTCCTCGGGGCACCGAGTACCGATCCGCCGCTCGAAGTCGATACCGGACTACGTCCGGAAGGCCGTAACGGTCCGATGGTGCGCACTCTCGAGTCCTACGACGCGTACTACGCGAAGTGGGCTCAGGCGTGGGAGATTCAAGCGCTGCTTCGTGCGCACCCGGTTGCCGGTGATCCTGAACTGGGACTGCGGTTCCTGCACATGATCGACAAGACCCGCTACCCCGAGGGCGGCGTCAGTGATGCGGCGGTGCGCGAGATCCGGCGCATCAAGGCGCGAGTCGATTCCGAAAGGCTCCCGCGCGGAGCCGATCCGGCGACGCACACGAAACTGGGTCGCGGCGGCTTGGCCGACATCGAGTGGACTGTGCAACTGCTGCAGCTACGCCATGCCGACAAGATCGAGTCGCTGCACAACACGTCGACGCTCGAGACTCTCGACGCCATCGGGGCCGCGGAACTGCTCAGCGAAGGTGACGTCGAACTGCTGCGTGACGCCTGGATCACCGCGACGAAGGCACGCAACTGCCTCGTTCTGGTGCGGGGGAAGCCGACAGATCAGCTTCCCGGTCCCGGACGCGTCCTCGCGGCGGTGGCGCAGGTCGCTGGATACGGCGACGACGCAGGGGAATTCCTCGACAACTACCTGCGCATCACGCGTCGGGCAAAAGCAGTGGTGGAGAGGGTCTTCGGCGGGGAGTAGCGTTTTCGCTCAGTCTTGGCGAACCGGCGCATTCGCGGCGAACTTGCGGACTTCGGCGTCCTGCCACACGTGGGCGGGAACTCCTCCGCCGAGTAGCTCGCGCGCGAGCGCGGGTTGCCCGCCGATCGGTACGTCGCTGCCCGCGATGATCATGTTGCCGTAGCGGCGGCCCTTGAGCATCGCGGGATCGGCGATGATCGCCATGTGTTCGAACTGTGCGCCGATCGTTGCGGCCTCGCTGCGCGCGCCCTGGAGATCCGGGGTGTCGCCGCAGTTGACGATGTAGATACCGCCCGGTGCGAGCACGCGTCGTACGTGGGTGGTGAATTGCGCCGTCGTCAATGGTGTCGGAGTTGTGCTGCCGGCGAAGACATCTCGTATCACGAGATCGCGGGTGGACTCGGTGAGAGTTTCCGTGACGGCGCGGGCCTCGCCGACACGAATGCGCAGCAGTGGTGCGCGCGGAAGGTCGAACCAATCGCGCACGAGTTCTGCCAGAGCGCCGTCAATTTCGACCACCACCTGACGTGCGTCGGGGTAAGTGGCGGCGAAATATCTGGCCATGGAGCAGGCACCGCCGCCGAGATGCAGGACCCGCAGACGCTCGGCCTTGTCACGTTCGGAATCGACCAGATGCGCGATCCACCGCATGTATTCGAAATCGAGCACCGTGGGATCCGCGACGTTCACGTGGGAACTGGGCACTCCGTTGATCTGGATGATCCAACTGTCATCGGAGTACTGATCGCGGACAAGCTCGCACGTCCCGGTATCGATGGGGAAAGTGCCGGAGACGGGACCGGACTCGCCTCGCTCGGGAGCACTGCTGCGAGTTCTGGTCTTGCGAGTTCCCTTGGCCACTGTGTCCATGTTAGCCGTGCGCCTTTTTGGTAGTGCCCACTACCAAAAAGGCACACGGACCGACGGTATTCTCGGGCTACTTCAGGCACACTCGTACATGGAGTGTGATCGGCGACACAAATGCCGGCGCGTTCTTTCGTCGTCCGTGCATCACGAAGAATTTCGAGGAGTGCAGGTGAAGGTCAAGGCAGCGGTAGTCAAGGCGCCAGGTCAGGCGTGGGAGATCGAAGAGGTCGAGCTGGGGGACCCGGTCTCGGGTGAGGTGCAGGTCCGACTCGCCGCATCGGGGCTGTGCCATTCGGACGAACATTTGCGTACGGGCGCCAGCCCGCTGCCCTTCTACCCGGCCCTGGGCGGGCACGAAGGCGCCGGAGTGGTGACGAAGGTCGGCCCGGGTGTCGCGAGCGTCGAAGAAGGCGACCACGTGGTTCTCGCCTTCATCCCGGCGTGCGGACGTTGTCCGTCCTGTGCGAAGGGTCTGCAGAACATCTGCGACGAGGGAGCCGGCCTGTTGACCGGGCAGGCGATCTCCGACAAGACGTACCGCGTCACCCTCGACGACGAGCCGGTCATCCAGATGTGCCTGCTCGGAACATTTTCGCCGTACGTGACCGTCAACGAGGCGTCGGTGATCAAAATCGAGAAGGACATCCCGCTCGACAAAGCGGCCTTGCTCGGCTGCGGTGTTGCCACCGGCTGGGGATCGGCCACCGCGATCGGTGGAGCCAAGGTCGGCGACACGGTGGTGGTCGTCGGCGTCGGCGGCGTCGGAATCAACTCGGTGCAGGGTGCGGCGTCCGCCGGAGCACGATTTGTGATCGCGATCGATCCCGTCGAGTTCAAGCGCGACAAGGCAAAGGAATTCGGCGCCACACACACTTTTGCCTCCCTCGAGGAAGCGCTACCGGTGATCGGCGAGATCACCTGGGGCAAGATGGCCGACGTCACCGTGATCACCGTGGGCGAGATTCACGGCGACATCATTCAGCCCGCGCTCAGCGCGACGGGCAAGGGTGGCCAGGTCGTGGTCGTCGGAATGGGGCATTACGCAGATTCGCAGGTGACGCTCAGCCTCTTCGAGCTGACCCTTCTGCAGAAGCGTTTGCAGGGAGCCATCTTCGGCGGGGTAGGGCCACGGTCCCAGATTCCCAAGTTGCTCGATCACTATCGAAGCGGCGCACTCAAACTCGACGAGTTGGTGACCAAGACTTACAAGCTCGAGGAGATCAACGAGGGGTACGCCGACATGCTCGAAGGAAAGAATCTGCGCGGGATGATCG
>NZ_CAURKP010000168.1:0-11156 GCF_963525155.1 uncultured Rhodococcus sp. | reverse complement strand
ACTCTGAACCCGGAGGTCACCGAGCACACGCCTCGGTGACCCATTCCGGCGTGCTCTCAATTGCCCGCCCACTCCAAAAGATCTTCGGCGGTCCAGGTATTGATCACCCGATCGGCTTCGACGCCGCACTTTTCGGCCCGGTCACAGCCGTAGCCCTGCCAAGCCAGCTGACCGGGGGCATGGGCGTCAGTGTCGATGGAGAAAAGACAATCGAGATCGCGGGCCAACTCGATCAAACGCGAAGGCGGGTCACGACGCTCCGGTCGGGAATTGATCTCAACGGCTGTGCCTGATTCGCGGCAGGCCTCGAACACTTTCTCCGCGTCGAACTGCGACTCGGGCCGGGTTCCGCGAGCACCCTCGACAAGACGCCCGGTGCAGTGTCCGAGAATATCGACACGCGGGTTTCGCACTGCAGCAAGCATTCTGCGGGTCATCGCCTCACGTTCGGACCGCAGCTTGGAGTGGACGCTCGCCACCACGATGTCGAGTTCGTCGAGCAGATCGGGATCCTGGTCGAGTGAACCGTCCTCGAGGATGTCCACCTCGATTCCCGTGAGGATGCGGAAGGGAGCCAGTTCGGCATTCAACCCGGCTATCACGTCGAGTTGAGACCGTAGGCGCTCCGCGGACAGCCCGTTTGCAACTGTGAGGCGAGGCGAATGGTCGGTGAGGGCGCAGTAGTCATGGCCGAGTGCTGCTGCGCGTCGCATCATCTCTTCGATGGGGCTTCCACCATCGGACCAGTCGGAGTGGGTGTGGAGGTCGCCGCGCAGCGCTTGTCGCAATGGGCTGTCGCCGATGGGCTCAGCCTGCCCCCGCAGTTCCTCGAGATACTCGGGGATGCCGTCGTACGACTGAGCGATAATCGTGGCAGTCTTCGGCCCGATGCCGGTGAGGGCCTTCCAACTGTCGGCTTTCCGGCGAGACTCCTTCTGCTCGTCGGACAATCCTGAAAAGACCTCCGCAGCTCGGCGATAGGCCTTGACGCGGTGCGTTTCAGCGCGTGATCGTTCGAGCCAGTAGGCGATCTCCCGAAGCGCTTCATCCGGTTCCATGAGACCACTGTTCCGTCAGCAGCGGCTCGCGGCAACCCTTGATCCCCTTACGCTGTGAATATGGACGACCCGAGAGCACGATTCGAAGCCGCGCGGGTGGCTCACCTGGCAACGGCAGATGCGGCCGGCGTTCCGCACATCGTGCCGCTGGTATTCGTCTTGGTCGGCGGCACCGTCTATTCCTGTGTCGACCACAAACCGAAAACCACGATCGCTCTTCGCAGGCTCCGGAACATCACCGAGACGGGGCGCGCAAGCCTGCTGGTCGATCATTACGACGACGACTGGTCCACGCTCTGGTGGGTCCGCGTCGACGGACATGCGGAGGTTCTCGACCCCGGCACCAAGGAGTCCGAGAGCGCGATCGATGCTTTGGCCGCAAAGTATCCGCAGTACGTAGATCACCGACCGCACGGACAGGTCATAGCTGTCCGCAATGTGGAGTGGTCGTCATGGTCCGCAGCAGCCTAAGGTTCTGTCCTAGTGTTCAAGGAGCGAAAGTGATTGCAACACTCTCAATTCGGACAAATTGGCGGGGGATCGATGAAACGACGGCAGTTACTTCAACGCGCAGCCACAGGTCTGGCGCTGGTAGCGGGACCTCAGGTGATCGACATGGGTAGCAGTTCCGGAAGCAGTCAAGACGCAACAAGTCCGTTGAACGAACAGTTGTCGGTTGTTTCGCTCTCACACGTGAACGACCCGGCGACGACGCCGGTTTTTCCAGGCGACCCCGAGTTCACTCTCGACGCAGCGGCCACCATCGCAAACGACGGCTACTACCTCCAGTACGTCAAGGAAGGTGAGCACACGGGCACGCATTGGGGCGCACCCGCACACTTCCAGGAAGGCGGCCTCACAGCCGACCAACTCGATCCGGCGGACCTCTTCCTCCCCGCAGTGAAGATCGACATCCGGGACAAGGCTGCCGCCGATTCGGACTATGCGCTCACGGTCGCGGACCTGCAGGAATGGGAAACGCGCAACGGCAAGATTCCCGATGGAGCGGCCGTAGTTCTCTGGACCGGGTGGGAATCGCGCTGGGGTAGCGAAGAATATGCCAACTCCGATGCCGAGGGCGTCACCCACCAGCCCGGCTTCTCGGTGGACGCGGCGCGGTGGCTGATAGACACCGGCCGTTTGGGCACCCGCGGAGCATTGGGAACCGACACGTTCGGTCCCGACCTCGGAAACGACGAAACCTACCCCGTCTCGACAATCCTGTACGACAAGCATCGAATCAGCCTGGAGAACTTGAACAATCTTGCCGCCCTGCCAACCACCGGGGCCAGCATCCTTGTCGGTGGTGCGATCAACAAGGCCGGATCGGGTTCACCGGCAACGATTTTCGCACTACTACGGCGATAACCATTTGCGACGGTCGCCGTAGACAACGACCGCGCCCTTCCCACTTCTCTTCGCCTCGTACATCGCCGCATCGGCCTGGCGAAGAAGAGTGTGCGCGCTGAGCGGTTCGTCCCCGAACTCGAACTGCGCGGACTCGAAATGCGCGACACCAACGCTCGCACCCACCGACACCGATGTGTCTGCCGTCTGATCGGACCTGAGCGCGTCGACGATCCGGCGAGCCACGACGACGGCGTCGTCGATCGTGCCCTGCAGGAGCACTGTGAACTCGTCGCCACCGAATCGAGCGACAAACGCACCCTCGGGAACCGCTTCGCGCAGACGTGCTGTGAGAGCAACCAGTAACCGGTCGCCGGCCGGGTGCCCGTATCGATCGTTGATCTGTTTGAAGTCGTCCAGATCGACAAGCATCAGCACCCAATCGGAGTTCGTGTGGCGATAGTTTTCGATGGCGCTCGCAAAGTGTTCGTCGAACGCGGCCCGGTTTGCAAGCTCGGTGAGTGGGTCGTGATGTGCTCGGTACCTCAGCTCGTCCTGGGCAGCGGAGATCTGTTGGAGGAGCGCGTCGTTCTCGAGGAGCGTGAGTATTTGGCGCACCAGTGCGAGAACCAACACGCCGACGCCGAGTATCACGACCACGGCATCGAGGTTGCCGACGATCAGCGCCTGAACAGTCACGATCGTCGCGATCACCGCGATCAACAGATACGGCAGCAGCAACTGAGTCCGATCGCTTCGCCACTGCTGCGGCGCGTTGCGGTTCCGAGGCTCGGTTCGCTTCGTCAGCGCCGCCAAGGCGATCAACGGCGGCCCCGCGATGAACCCGGCATCGGCGATCGTCGGCATACTCTCGGCGCCGATCGCCACCAAGTACGCGTACAGGCTGTCCGAAAGGGAGAGCATCACCAACCCGCACCCGAGGAACGTCAGCGGTTCACGGATCTCTGCTACGGCCTTCGGTCCGATGACCATCAGCAAGACCATGGCGATCAGAACGAAGTCGGTGATCGGATACATCACCGCGACAAGAAACCCGAGAGATCCCGTCGGACCGGTATGAACGACGGCGCCCAGGGCCGTCGTCCACGTGAGGATGAACAATCCACCGACAACGACAAGACCGTCGAGCGTCAGCACGAGCCAGAGATGGATCGGACCGATCGCCTCACGCCGGGGCGACTGACGCACCAACGACAGAAGCGCCGGCACGGCGAACACCGGGAACATGAAGAAACCGATATCCGCGATCGACGGCGACGGAAGTGGAACGTGGAGAACCGAGCGGTAGAACGCCCAGAAGAACATCCCGAGAGTCCAGCCGGCCATACCCAGAGCCATCAGAGTTCGCCAACGACGCTCGACGCCGTGATAGCGCCGCGATGTCCACCAACAGACCGCAGTTGCGGTGGCTCCGCCGACGAGCTGGGCGATATCGTCCACCAGAACCGAAGTTCGTGGGCTGAGCAGCCCGGATCCGGCGAGAGCGATGACCGCGACAACGACGCCGAGAACCAACCACGTGCGTCGCGCTCGGAACTGCGTCATCGAAGAACCCATCGGTGTTCAAGGCGTCACCACCGATCGTCTTGCAGCCGGCATCGTTGCGGCCGGAATGTTCGTGGTGACGAATGCCCGTACGAACCTACCCGATTTGGTAGCGGATTGTTAACTGGACGAACGATCAGGAAGGCTCGTACGCCGCGGCGCTGTACTCCGCTCGGGTCCTACGCCGCTGCGAAGTCCATTTCGCGATCACCCCTTGCGACGGGCTGAACAGGTACACCAGAGCGAACACGATGCCCTGCGTCATGACGACCATGCCACCGGAAGCCGTGTCGAGGTAGTAGCTGACGTAGATACCGGCAATCGCGCAGACTGCGGAAACGACGGGAGCTATCACCAGCATCCGCGAAAACTTGTCGGTGAGGAGGTAGGCCGTCGCGCCGGGGATGATCAGCATCGCCACCACCAGCACGACGCCGACGGCTTGCAACGCCACAACGGACGTGAGTGCGAGGACGCCGAGTAGCAGCGCACCCAGGCGCTTGGGCGAAAGACCTATCGCGTTCGCATGGATCGGGTCGAAGGCGAACAACGTCAGATCACGACGCTTGATCAACAGAATGCTCAACGCCAACGCGCCGAGTATCGCGACCTGCAGAAGATCGGACGAGCTCACCCCCAGCAGGTTGCCGAAAATGATGTGGTTGAGATCGGTCTGGCTGGGGGTCACCGAGATGAGAACCAAACCGAACGCAAAGAGAGTCGTGAAGACGATACCGATCGCGGCGTCTTCCTTGACGCGACTGGTGTTACGGATCAGTCCGATCAGGGCTACGGCGATCAACCCGAAGATCAAGGCCCCGATGGCAAATGGTGCGCCGACGACGTAAGCGAGGACAACACCCGGCAGCACGGCGTGCGAGACGGCGTCGCCCATCAACGACCACCCGATGAGCACCAACCAACAACTGAGCACCGCGCAGACAACCGCTGCCACAACCGCAACGGCCAACGCGCGCACCATGAATCCGTACTGGAGAGGATCAAGTAGGAGTTCTACGAGGTTCATCGATCAGGTCCTGTCCATCACGTCGAGACCGAAAGCCAGGGCGAGGTTTTCCGGTTGCAGCACGGTGTCCGGGTCGGAATGCACCAGGACCTTGCGCATGAGCAGTACCGCCTCGTCGCAAAGTTTCGGCACAGCGTGGAGATCGTGGGTCGAGACCAAGATCGACCGGCCGTCGGAAGCCAACTCTCGTAGTAGCGTAGAAATCGTTGCCTCGGAACGCTTGTCGACGCCCGCAAACGGCTCGTCCAGCAGCAGTATCGACGCGTCCTGCGCGATGCCGCGTGCGACGAACGCGCGCTTCTTCTGACCACCCGAGAGTTGACCGATCTGACGATCCGCAAATTCGGTGAGTTCCACCCGCTCGAGGGCCTCTGCCACCGCCTCGCGATCTGCACGCCGCGGACGTCGCAAGAATCCGAGGTGGCCGTACCTGCCCATCATCACGACGTCACGGACGCTGATCGGGAAGGTCCAGTCGACGTCTTCACTCTGCGGCACGTATCCGACGCGGCCGCTCTTGCGCGCAGTGGCTGCGTCGAGACCGGCGATTCTGACAGAACCGTTGTCCGGCTTGATCATCCCCATGATCACTTTGAACAGAGTCGACTTTCCTGAACCGTTCATGCCGATCAGTCCGCAGACGCTTCCGGAATTTAATGTCAGATCGACGTGGTCCAGTGCGTGGACCTCGCCGTAGTGAACGCTGACGTTTTCGACGCGAATGGCTTCGTTCATGATTTACCGCCGGTCAGACCGCCGAGGATGACGTCGGTGTCGTGGCGAATCATGTCCAGATAGGTGGGCACGGGACCGTCGGCTTCGGACAGCGAATCGACGTACAGCGTTCCGCCGAACTTCGCGCCGGTCGCCCCGACAACCTGCTGCATGGGGGCATCCGAGACCGTCGACTCGCAGAAGACGGCGGGAACGGAATTGGCTCGGACGAAGTCGATCGCGGCGATGATCTGCTGCGGCGTCGCCTGCTGCTCGGCATTGACCGGCCAGATGTACGCCTCGCTGAGTCCCGCGTCCCTGGCCAGATAGGAGAACGCACCCTCGCA
Source organism: uncultured Rhodococcus sp. (assembly GCF_963525155.1). Taxonomy (NCBI): domain Bacteria; kingdom Bacillati; phylum Actinomycetota; class Actinomycetes; order Mycobacteriales; family Nocardiaceae; genus Rhodococcus; species uncultured Rhodococcus sp. The sequence continues at coordinate 5,097 of NZ_CAURKP010000168.1, read as the reverse complement.
ACTGACGAGTGCACGCTGACCTGCGGGCAATGCCGCCAGCCCACTGACCAGGCCGTCCTGAACTGCTTGCAGTTCCGCCTTGTACTTCGCGCCGTTCTCCGCAAATGCCGAGGCGTTGTCCGGGTCGAGGTCGCTGAAAGCAGTCACCATGTTGTCGACGTAGATCTGCGTATTCAACGGAGACATCCATGCATGCGGATTGGGCTTGCCCGCATACGCGTCGCCGGCGATCGGAATGCCTTCGACGCCGTCGCTGACCACGACGTGTGGCACGTCCAGTCCGTTGACGAATTTCGCGAACCACGCCTCGAGGTTCATGCCGTTGTCGAGGATCAGATCGGCTTCGCTCGCCCGCCGAATGTCTCCGGGCGTCGGCTCGTAGCCGTGAATTTCCGCCCCCGCCTTGGTGATCGACTCGACGCGAAGATGATCGCCGGCAACGTTCTGGGCGATGTCCGACAGCACGGTGAACGTGGTGAGCACCACCGGGCGGTCGTCGTCGGAGCCAGAACTCACCGCAGAACAGCTGGACAGAAGCAGGGCGGCGAGGGCGGCAATTCCCAGGCGGCGGAAGTTCTTCGCGTCGCGTGTCGTCATGGTCGAACTCTAATATGTGGGTAAACAAATACACAAGTTCGTCTGGCCGAACAATCCTCACTCGATAGGCTCGCACCATGCGTCCTACTGCCTTGATCACCGGTTCCAGTCGCGGCCTCGGAGCTGCCATCGCACGCGAACTGGCGCCGACACACGACCTGCTGCTCGGTGCACGATCCGCACAAGCCCTCGAGCCGATCTGCGCCGAACTGCCCGGATCGACGCCCCTACCCCTCGACCTCACGGACTACGACGCCGTCGCGGTCGCCGCCTCGTCCATCACGACGCTCGACGTGCTGGTACACAACGCCGGCGTGGCCGACATCGGAACCATCGAGGAATCCTCGGTCGATCAGTGGCGACGCACCCTCGAGGCAAACGTCATCGCCGTCGCCGAACTCACGCGGGTTCTCCTGCCCGCGCTTCGTGCGGCCGGAGGTCACGTCGTGCTGATCAATTCGGGTGCCGGACTGCGCGCCAACGCCGGTTGGGGCTCGTATGCGGCCAGCAAGTTCGCCCTGCGCGCTTTCGGAGATGCGTTGCGCCTGGAAGAGCCGGCACTTCGGGTCACCTCCATTCACCCCGGACGGATCGACACCGACATGCAGCGCGACATCGTCGCGGGTGAGGGCGACGAGTACGACCCTGAGCGCTTCCTGAAAGCCTCCACTGTGGCGCGTGCCGTACTCACTGCCGTCGAAACACCGTCCGACGCACACCCCACGGAGATCGTGCTTCGACCTACCGGCCGGTAAATCCCCAGTTCGGCGGTAACGGAATGGTGACGATGGCCATCCGGATATCGCTTTTCCGGGCACTGGCCCGATACTGACATCAGTTGTCGGACAAAGAGACTGGACTTGTCTCAGGAGTTCATCGAGAGGTGGTGTGCGATGCATGATCATACGGATACATGGGGGATCCCCAGCCAGACTTTCCTTCAGTGGTACCTGGTGGCGGCTGCCGTCGCGATCGGACTCTCGCTGTACAGCCGAATGACTGCGCGCCGGTCACCGGTGGTCGTCGACGCTGTCCGTCGGCCGCTCACTCCTCCCGAGATCGGTGCCTTGACCAGTGACTACCAAGCGGTGCTGGCGTCGATGGCTATTCTGCGCAGCGCCGAGCTGATCAGCACCGAAGGCAAGACCAAGCTGGCACTCACTGCGGAGGACAAGAATCGTCTCGACTGGTTCACCCGTACGGTGCACAAGCGGCTCGGCAACGGAAAGGTCCCGCTGCGGCAGGTGCGTCTGATGGGACGGCTGAACGTCGCACTCGCACAACTACGTACGACGTTGATCGACGAGGGATATTTGCAACGCCAGCAGGACGGTCTGACCGCTGCCCTTCGGACCGTTCCGATCGTGGCGGTCATTGCTCTCGGCGTAGTCCGTCTCGTCGCCGGAATCGCCGGCGGTAAGCCGGTCGGGTTCCTGCTCCTCACCATCATCGTTCTCGCTCTGATGATTCCACTCCTTCGCATCAAGCGTCGTCGGACAGCTTTGGGAGACAGCGAGCTTCGACGCCTCAAGCACGAAAACTCGTACCTCTCACCTAAACTGCGGCCCGCGTACACGAGCTACGGTCCCTCGCTCGCCGGGCTCTCGGCGGCGCTCTTCGGTGCGGGCGCTCTGGTTCTGATCGATCCGGCGCTGGCGGGAGCGGTAGCTGCGGGCGCCGCGTACAGCCCGGGTGGCGGAAGTTCGAGCTACTACAGTTGTGGCTCCTCATCCGGATCATCCGGCTCGGACGGCGGTGGCGGCAGTGGGAGCAGTTGCGGCGGCGGGGGGTGTGGGGGATGAGCACGCATGCAGCCGACACCTGGGGGATCCCCAGCGAGGACTTCCTGTACGGCTACATAGCCATGTCAGTCACGCTTATGGTTCTGACTCTGGTGTGGCGTCTGATGATTCGGGCACGCCGGTACAGGCATTCCGCCGAGCACGGGTATTCCGCCGAGCAACTGACGCCTCCGGAAGTCGGAATGCTCACCGGCGCGTCACGCGCCCTCGCAGCGTCGTTGGCAATCCTGCGTAGCGCTGATTTGATCACCACCGACGGAGCCGTCCTGCGCCCGTTGGGCCCTGGCGACGAGACCCTGGACTGGTACACCCTCACCGTGTACCAGCGCCTCGCCCAGCAGGCCCTGCCCCATCGTCGGCGGCAACTTGCCGAGCGCATGACGGTGGAAACGGCTCGCCTACGAAACTCGTTGGCGGACCGGGGATACCTGACCTCCGACAGCGCCAGGCGTTCAATCTTTCTCTCCACAGTTCCGCTGAAGATCCTGGTGGCCGTGGGTATCGTCCGCATTGCTTTCGGACTGCACAACGACAAGCCCGTCGAGTTTCTGATTCTCGCCGTACTCGTCACCGGGTTCAGCATCCCGTTGCTCGGGCTCAACTTCGATCGAACCACCTCGGGCAAGGCGGCACGTTCGGAACTGACCACGGCACATGCCTACCTGTCCCCGCGCAACAAGCCTGCCTTCTCCGCCTACGGACCACGTTTGGCGGGAATGTCCGCCGCTCTCTTCGCCGGTTCGGCGATGCTGATGATCAATCCCGCCTTGGCCTCCGCCGCCGGAATCGGTGCCGACGGCAGCGGAAGTAGCGGGGGTTCGGACGGTGGCGGTTCAGACGGGGGAGGCAGCAGCTGCAGCGGGGGCGGCGGATGTGGTGGTGGCGGCGGTGGATGCGGGGGATAGCCGCGCCCGGGCGAGCATAAGCGCTGCGGCCTCGGTAGTGATGCCACGTTCCTCGCTCAACGAGTACACCTCGTCCAAGGTTCGACCGATGCCTCGGGTTCGTTCGACGACGTCGTCTTCGTTCCACCCCAGGACTTCTCGCCCGACGAGGTGAAAGGCTCCGCCTGCGTTCGCGACGAAATCAGGGGCACAGAGAACCCCGCGGTCTCGCAGAACCTCACCGGCAGCGGCATCGGTCAAGATGTTGTTTGCTGCGCCCGCCACGGCCAGAGTCGGAATCGACGCAGCCGCAGCGAAATCGATGATGCCTCCCATCGCGCAGGGGGCAAAGAGGTCACACGGTGTTCGGAGGACCTCGCCGGCAGGAACGACCGTGTGCCCCGCGAGAGAAGCCACCTCGAGGCGCTGCGGGTCCGTATCGGCAACCAGCAGACGTGCGCCAGCCTGCGCTGCGAGACGGACGACGTCGCCGCCGACGGCGCCGAGCCCCTGTACCAGTACCGTTCGGCCGTCGAGTGTTCCGAGTCCTCGGCGACGCGCCGTGGCCTTCATCGCTTCGAACACACCCAGAGCGGTGGCGTGCGCGCTGGAACCGGCGCCACCGTTGCCGACCGAACGCCCGAAGACGTATCTGGTGGTGCGGCTGAGCTGATCCATGTCGGAAGAGTTGGTGTTGACGTCAGGACCAGTCCAGTAGTTTCCTTCGAGCTTGTCGATGTTCTCGGCGTGGATGTCGAGGATACGGGTCCAGGTTGCGGCGTCGATCTGATTGCGCGGTGCAGGTAGCGCTATTACCGACTTCCCGCCACCCATCGGCAGGTCGGAGACAGCCATCTTCAAAGTCATTGCACCGGCAAGCTTCCCGGCGTCCGCCAGAGCGTGGCCGATCGAGGGATAGTGAGCGGCCCGCGTGCCACCCGACGCCGGTCCCAGACGGGTGGAGTCGATTCGAATCACGAAAGTCGTGCCGGTCGCCCGATCATGGCGTGTGACGGTCAGTTCACCGTCCCAGCGCAGTTCGTCGTCGATACTCATTGAATCTCCTTTTCTGTCTCCGGGTCAGTTGTGGGCGTGCAGTGGTGTTCCCGCGAGTGCGAGCATGGCCTCGCCCAACGCTTCGTTCTGACTGGGGTGCGCGTGGATGAAACGCCCCACTTCATCGGGAAGTGCTTCCCAGGCAACGGCCAACTGCGCCTCACCGATCAGTTCGCCGACGCGGTCTCCCACCAGGTGAACTCCGACAACAGGGCCTTTCGTTCCGCTTCGAATCACTTTGATTCCGCCGGTAGTTCGCAGGATCTGACTCTTGCCGTTACCTGCCAGGTCGTAGATGACGGTGGAGACGTCGGCATACTGCGTGCGCGCCGCCTCTTCGTCGAGTCCGACCGATGCAACTTCGGGATGTGAGTACGTCACGCGAGAAATCAGATGTTCGGCGACCGGTATCGGATCCTTGCCGGCAATCTGTTCGGCCACAAAGATTCCCTGCTGGAAGCCTCGGTGCGCCAATGCAAGACCGGGCACGATGTCACCGACCGCGTACAGACCGTCCACGGACGCACGGAGTCGTTCGTCGGTGACGACAAATCCCTTATCGAGGTTGATTCCGTTTTCTGCGAAACCGCTACCGTCCGTGCGGGGGCCGCGGCCGACGGCGACCAACAGTAGGTCGGTGTCGAATATCGTTCCGTCGCCCAGTTCGACGCGGACCGAATCGGCTGCTTCTTTCGCGGAAGCAACCTTTGTGTCTGTCTTACAGACGATTCCACGTTTCCGGTATGCCCGCTCCAGCT
>NZ_CAURKP010000167.1:0-11214 GCF_963525155.1 uncultured Rhodococcus sp. | reverse complement strand
GACTCGACGCGGCCCTGCGCGCGGGCCAGATCTGTGAGGATCTCGCGTCTTTGTTCGTGATCGAGGTCGTGAATGGACAACACTTCGATGTCGGTTCGCATTGCTGTCAACGGAGTTCGGAGTTCGTGAGCCGAGGCGGACGCAAAATCTCGGGCGGCGGCAAGGGCGGAGTTGGTTGCGGCTTGCGCTCGAGCGACGTCGCTGAGCATCGATTCTGCTGCTGCGGCAAGCTCGTCCGCTTCACGGATTCCGGAAACCTCGGTGGCGAGATCGGGATCGCGCCTGGCGATCCGGCGGGTCAACTCCACGAGGGGGCGCACCGCCGGGCCACCGAACAACCATCCCAACGCAGCTGCGGCCGCTACGGCCCCGACGCCGAAGAACGCAACCTGTCGCTGTTGGTCGACTGTGATGTCTCGCGCTTCGGCATAGGGAACCGCCAGCGAGACAAGGGCATTGATCCCGTCGGCCTCGGCGGTATATGCCCGGTACTTCGTACCGTCCACGTCGACGGTCGCCGAGCCGACCGGTAGTTCGGGCAGTCGCGTCGGGGTACTGGATTTGACGGTTCCGTCGGTGTCGGAGCGGATGGTCACGGAAAAGGCGCCGCCGTCTCCGAACGCGCCGAGAAAAGGTCCCGCTGTAGCCGCATTGGCCACGATGACCGTCGATGCCGTCTCCAATCGACGGTCCAACTGCGCCAAATTGTTTCGTGCGATAGCCAGTGCAACGACCACACCGAGTGCGATGACGATGAACGTCGCCCCCAGTGCCGCGGCCGCGGCAACGCGAGTTCGTAGTGAGAAGCGGCGACGCTTCACGGGTTCTCCCGAAGCACGAACCCGACGCCGCGAACGGTATGCAGCAGACGAGGTGAACCGCCGGATTCGAACTTTCGACGCAGATAGCCGATGAAGACGTCCACGACGTTCGTGTCGGCGACGAAGTCGTAGCCCCACACCAGTTCGAGGAGACGTTCGCGAGTGAGCACGATGCCGGAATTGTGTGCGAGCACTTCGAGTAGCTCGAATTCGCGTTTGGTGAGCGGTACTTCCTTGCCGTCGACACGAACCCGGCGACCGGAGAGATCGATGTCGAGGTTTCCGACCCGCAGGGTATTCGTACCCTCGGAGTGATCGCCGGCCGGAGTGTTGCTGCGACGGAGCATTGCGCGGATCCGGGCAACCAGTTCGGCAAGAACAAACGGTTTGACCATGTAGTCGTCTGCACCGGATTCGAGCCCGGCGATGCGATCGTCGACCGAGTTGCGCGCACTGAGCACGCAGATCGGGATTTCGTTGCCGGCGGCACGAAGTGCCGTCACCACCCCGGTGCCGTCGAGAACAGGCATGTTGATGTCGAGGACTACCGCGTCCGGTCGCTTGTCGGAGATCACTCGGAGCGCGTCGGCTCCGTCCACCGCCGTCAGTACGGTGAATCCCGAGAGCCGCAATCCGCGTTCGAGTGAGGTCAGGACGTCTGCGTCGTCGTCGACTACGAGGATTTTCGGTATCTCGGTCACAGCCCCATTGTGCCTTGCCTGGTACGTCGGGTTTCGCTGATCAGACCGGCAAGTCGGTACCGTCCGGACGCAGACCGGCCATGAACACCGCGACCAACCGCGGGACCAGGTTCGGCATGGCTTCGTCGGACAACTCGATTTGCGGGCGCGTCAGTTTGGCCAGAGCCATGACGAATTCGAGCGGTTGCAGATCGGCGCGGACCAGTCCGGCGCTCTGAGCGGCGCCGATCGTCGCGGTCATCTTCGTTTTCGTCACCTCACGCACCGCGAGAACTTCGGGCGCCAGCTCGGTGAAACTGTGTTCCACCAGTGCAGGAATGAGCGCACCCAGGCGCAGTTCCACGAGGCGGTCCACCAGCGTGTGCCACGCGTTTGTCGGATCGGTGGACATTGCCGTGAGTGCGATGTCGGCAGCCTCGCGGACATCGGTCAGTGTTGCGACGGCGACGGCGGTCACGAGGTCCTCGCGCGTCGGAAAGTTTCGATACAGCGTGGCGATGCCCACTTTCGCGAGTTCTGCGACTGCGTCGAGCGGCGCGTCGTGCCCGCGCTCGGTGAACACCGCTCGTGCGGCGTCGACTATTGCGTTTCTGCGTTCACGTGCATCGGCTCGCACATCCACCTCCGGTATTGACAGTTCATCATAACCGGAGGAATATCTTCCACAAATAGTGGAGGAAAAACTTCCACTTAGGGAAGGTAGTTATGAACGCCGAAGTTGAAGCACAGGACCGCAAGAAGTTGGTGGCTGTGGTGTTGGGCTTGTCCGCCGTGATCGGGCTGATGCTGCTTGCCTTCGTACTGCCCTCGGTCAACAGTGGCCCGCACGAACTGAAGTTGGGCATCACCGGTCCAGTTGCGGCAACCGAACAGATCAGCACCTCGCTCGAGGCGAGTAAGCAAGGCGCCTTCGATACTCGAGAATTCGCCGACGCCGACGCCCTGCGTGACGCGATTCGGAATCGCGACGTGGTCGGCGGAATCGCCGTTGATGCCAACGGTCCTCACGTGTTGATCGCGACTGCAGGCGGAACCCCGATCGCCCAGACCCTGACCGGGGTGGCCAACGGCCTCTCGGAGGCCTCGGGGGCAAAGGTGCCCGTCGAAGACGTTGTGCCGCTGACTGTGGACGACCCGACCGGTGCTGGGCTCACGGCATTGGCCTTGCCCATGGTGTTCGGCGGAATCATGCCCGCTGTTGTTCTCGTGCAACTGTTTCCGCGCAGCATCGTCAAGCGAGTGTTGGGCGCTGCCGGCGTCGCGGTTGTCGCGGGTTTTGCACTGACTGCCATTCTGCAGTTCGGCACCAACAGTCTTGACGGAAACTACCTGCTCACCGCGCTCGCACTCACCATGGGCATGTCGGCCATCTCGCTGCCCATTCTGGGACTTGAATCCCTGCTCGGGATGAAGGGATTCGCGTTGGGCGCCGTCACGATGATGTTCATCGGAAACCCACTCTCGGGTATGGCGACAACTGCCGCGTGGTTGCCCGCGGGTTGGGGCGCTTTGGGGCAGCTGCTCCCACCCGGCGCCGCAGGAGCATCCGTCCGTTCGATGGCGTTCTTCGACGGCCATGGCGCCACCACGCCACTTCTGGTGCTGGTGTGCTGGATTGCCGTCGGGATCGCGCTGTGCGTGGCTGCCGGTCGGAAGAAGGCGTCGACCCCCGTGGTCGAACCCGAGGCTGCGCTGGTCTAGTCGGTGCGGCTTGCGTACGGGGTCAGGTCGGGAATCGGCCAGACCCCGTCAACGCGCTCCACGGCCAGTTCGGCGACCACGGTGTCCTCGTCCATCGGTAGAGGTCGGAGGATTCGGGGCTTTTCCGCCTCCCATTCGACGTCGATGCCCGCGGAGGTCAGGGCGTCCTGATCGATGACGGCGACGACCAGCGGCAATGTGAGGTCGCCGAACACCAGATCGAGCACCGAAGCGAGTGCGTCCGGGGTCGTTGCGCGAATGAATCCTGCCTCGTCGTAACTGATTCCGCGCGTCGAGACCTCGTACTCACCGAAACGCTTGCACGCTTCCCAGTCGTCGGCGATGGCGACGTGGACGAGTCGTTGTCCGGTCATGCAGTGCTCCTGTAGTGTTCGAAATAATGAAACGTCAACGTAGCATTAATTGAGTGGCACGGTAGTAGGGGACTTGATGGAGCAACCGCGAAGACGTGGGAGAACCAGCGACGCGGAGCGAGCTGATCGACGCAACGAGATTCTCGACGTTGCGGTCGACTCGTTTCGAGAAGTCGGGTTCGCTCGAACGACCATCGACGCCATTGCCACGGCGGCCGGCGTCGCCAAGCGCACCGTGTACAGCTATTTCGGCGACAAATCCGCGGTCTTCGCTGCTGCTGTTTCGCGTCAGCACGCGTATGTCGAGAACGCCGGTGGCGACCAGTCGGACCTGCTCGCCGCTGCAGTGGACATCGTCATCGCCCTGCACAGCGACAACTCGATTGCGCTGCACCGCATGATGATCGGCGAGGCCGTGCAGTTCCCGGAACTGGCCGCCGCGTTCTACGAATCCGGCCCGGCCAAGTCGATTGCCTTTCTGGAGATGATATTGATCGATCAGCACGGCCAGAAGGCTGCGCTGTGCGCGGATCAGTTGTACACGTTGCTGCTCGGGGAGGAGCACCGGCAGCGACTGCTCGGGCTCGCTTCCGAACCGACAACAGAACGAGCTGCGCAACTTGCAGCTCGTGCGGTGGGATGCGTTCTGGGATCTGATCGGTAGGCTCGACTGGGTGAGTAACTCTGTGGTCTGGTTTCGACGTGATCTGAGGGTAGGTGACCTTCCCACCCTGAGTGCAGCGTCGGATGCCGGCGGGCAGACGTTGGGTTTGTTCGTTCTCGACGAGAACCTGCTCGGACCGGCAGGCTCACCCCGCCAGGATCAACTGTTCGCCAACTTGACGGCGCTCGATCATCAACTCGACGGAAAACTGATGGTTGTTCGAGGTGATCCGGCGGACGCGGTGCCCCGTGTAGCGGAATCCGTTGGCGCCGAAGAAGTTCACATCAGTGCCGACTACGGGCCCTACGGCCGACGGCGCGACGCGGCCGTGGCGGAGCAGGTGGAGTTGATAGCCACCGGATCTCCGTATGCCGTGGCGCCCGGACGCGTCACCAAGGCGGACGGTGATCCGTACAAGGTGTTCACGCCGTACTTCCGTCAGTGGATGGAACACGGTTGGCGGGGCCCCGCGTCGACCGATGCGCAGACGGTCCGTTGGTTCGATCCGAGCGAGAAGGAGGGTGGCCCGCGCCGGGTGAGTATCCCCGCGCCATCCGCCTCCGTCAGCGATTTCGTCGGTGAGGTCGGCGCCCTCGAACAGTGGAAAGAATACTGTGAGAACGATCTTGACCGGTACGACGACGAACGAAATCGGCCTGACCTCGACACCACGAGCCGGATGTCGATTCCGCTCAAGTACGGCACGATCCATCCGCGAACGATGTTGGCAGATCTCTCCAAGCGACTGGGCGACGGCGCTCAGGCTTACCGTCGCCAGTTGGCGTGGCGAGACTTCTACGCAGACATCCTGTTTCAACGCCCCGACAGCGCGCGGAAAAACTACGACGACAAGTTCGACCGTTTACGTCACGACGGGGGAGTCGACGCAGACGCCGCCTTCACTGCCTGGTGTGAAGGCAAGACCGGCTTCCCGATCGTGGATGCCGGCATGCGGCAACTCGCCGCCGAGAACTGGATGCACAATCGGGTCCGAATGATCGTCGCGTCATTCCTGGTGAAGGACCTGCACATTCCGTGGTGGCGCGGCGCACGGTACTTCATGTCGCAACTGGTGGACGGTGACTTGGCCTCCAATCAGCACGGGTGGCAGTGGACTGCCGGGTCGGGCACGGATGCTTCGCCTTTCTTCCGCGTCTTCAACCCGATCACGCAAGGGGAGAAGTTCGATCCCGACGGCACATACGTCCGTCGGTGGGTCCCTGAACTTCGCGATGTTCCCGGGAAGGCCGTCCACTCGTTGAAGGCGATGCGCCCGGTCGACTACCCGGACCCGATCGTCGATCACGCGCATGAGCGTGAGGAAGCCTTGCGCCGGTACGGCGAGATCAAAGGCTGAGTGCTCAGTGATCTGCGGGCGCTACGCGGACGCGGTTTCCGTCCAGATCTGAAATGACGAACGTCAGACCGAAGACATCTTCGTTGGGTTCTTCGACGACCTCGACTCCCTTGGCCACCCACTCGTCGTGGATCGCCCGAATTTCGTTGCTCCCGCCGTCGACCAAGATGCCGACTTCGAAATTGCGCGGTGTCGCGGGATCGAGGTCGCGGGACTTGCCGCTCCACAGTGCAAGGACCACACCGCCGCCGAGGTCGAAGGTCATGTACCGAGGGCTGAGGACCTCAGGCTTCGCGTCGAACAATTCGCCGTAGAACGCTGCTGCGGAGGCGGCATCGCTGACGTAGATCAGAAACTGGTTGGGTAGTCGCACTGTGGTTTTCCCTCTCCCGTTGATTTTCGGGCCACCGGCAGCGGGGCGTGTGCCTGGTCGTGCGGGGCTGCGTTCAACAATCCCCGCGCGCCGGACGAATGTCCAAGAACAAGTGCGTCTGAGAGGCAGATGGATTACTTATGACGACTGCTGCAGTCACACCGCACTGAGGTGGTACCCGACGCTCAGGTTCGGGTAGTAGCCGTCGATGTAGCTCGAGATGAAGTAGTGATCAGGGTCGGTGGTGCGAGTTCCGTCGGTGTCGAACTGCGGATAGTCGTTGGCCATGAAGACGGCTTGTCCGCCGCCGGGAGTGGAATAGACGACGTCGACCGTCAGGCCGCGCGGGTCCTGGTTGTATGCCGTGACGATCTCGGTCTCGTGAGGCGCGAGCGACTGGCGTGGGCTCTGCATCCACTGTCCGTAGGGGTTGTCGGCGCCTTCGAGATGAATTGTCTGTTCGGTGTCGTTGCTGATCGTCATCGTGATGCTGTTGCCGGTTGTGGGAAGGGTTCCGGCACTGGCGATTCCGCTCAATCCCAAAGTGAGGGCGCCGGCGGCCAGAGCTGTGATTGCGGCAACTACGTAGCGTGGGTTCGTCATCGTCGGTGTCCTTTGTCCGGGTGAGCGTTCGGTTGGCTCTCTCGAAGACAACTATGTCGGAGCAGATCGATGTCGTATGTCCACTCCCCGGACCCTGTGCAGGCGGAACGGTGTGTCCACCGATCGGGGGACACCTACTCCGACACCGAGACGGCTTCGACCTTTCGCTCGCCGGTGACCAGCAGTCCGATCAGTGCGGCCGCCGCGAGCACCATGACGAGTGCTCCGTAGCCACGCGTCGTATCCACCAATCCGACCTTGCCGACCAGGTAGCCGGCCAGCAAGGCGGGAAGACTGTTGGCCAGATATGCGATGACGTAGACGGTGGACAACAAACCCGCGCGTTCGTGGTTCTCGGCCAGCGGCATGACGGTGAGGATAGTTCCTTGGAATCCTGCTCCGAAGCCGATACCTGCAACAGCCGTACCGACCAGAATCAATACGGCAGAGGATGTTTCAGCACCGATGAGTGTGACGGCCACCCCGAGCACCAAGGCGGTGGTTCCGATCAGCATCACGGTCCGGCCGCCGAGTTTGCGGAAGGTGAGTACTGCTGCCGCTCCGAATCCTGTCAGTGTTGCGACCATGATGGCACCGATGAGGGAGCTGTGAACGTCAAGTGCGTTGCGCGCCAATGCAGGTCCGAGTGAGAGGTAGAAACCTCCCAGCGCCCAGACCGCGATCAGGCACGGTGCGGTCAGGGCAATCATCGTGCGCGCCTGACGAGGAACGGCCAGTGTGGGGCGCAGGGACTGCCAGGCTCCGGGGCGTCCGCCCGAAGTCTCGGGAGCGGCCCATACTCCGAAGATCTCGAGAATGACAAGCACGAGAAGGACCAGGTAGACAGTGCTGGTGGGCCGGGGCAGGTGCTCGCTGATGAGGCTCGAACCCACTGCTCCGACTGCAAGCCCCATCGTCGGAGCGACGCTGTTGATGATCGATCCTCGGCCCGGAGTGCGTTCGAGGTCGATCAATGCCGAACCCAGAGCACTGATTGCAGCGCCGGTGGCAACACCCTGTACGACCCGGGCGATGAGCAGGATGGTCAAACCGTCGGCCGAGGCGAACAGCGCGAGCGAGACTGCCTCGAGCGCGAGTGCTCCGAGCAGGACCGGGCGCCTGCCGATGTGATCGGACAGGGATCCGGCGGTCAGGAGCGTGGCGAGCAATGCGAGAGCGTAGATGCCGAACACGAGCGTCGACGCCAGCGAGGAGAATCCCCACAACTGTTGATAGTGCTCGTACAACGGTGTCGGGGTCGCGGATGCGCCCAGGAACGTGGCGATGATGACGGCGATGAGTGTGAAAGCGACGCCTCGCCCAAGGCGTGGGCGTGAAGTGCTCTCGGTCTGAGGTGAAACGGTCGTTGTCATTGTCGTAGCGCTTCCCGTGCGGGTGGTGAAGACTTCAAACGCAAATACTTTGCGTTTGGGACGCTACGCCTGGCCGTAGCCTAATGCAACATCTTTGCGTTAGTATTGGATTTATGAGTCCGTCCGCAGGTCCGCGCCCCGGTGGCCGTAGTGCGCGCATCCAACAGGCCGTGCATGCGTCGGCGCGCAAGTTGTTGGAACAGCGTGATCGAGCCGAGATCACGGTGCCGATGATCGCGACCGATGCGGGAGTGACCCCGTCGACCATCTATCGGCGGTGGGGTGACATCAACGAAGTCTTTGCCGACGTCTCGATCGAGAGATTGCGCCCGGACGCCGACCCGCGTGAAACGGGCTCGCTCCGAGGGGATCTGACGGTTTGGGCGCAGGAGTACCTCGAGGAGATGTCTGCGCCTGTCGGTCGTGCTTCGTTGCGTGACGTGTTGATGAGCGACGATCAGACGCATGCACCGGATGGTACGAAGAAGTTCAAGTGTGCCTTCTTCTGTCGGACGCAGATCGACGTGATCCTCGCGCGTTGGCCGGAAGCTGCCGGCGTGGATGGTGATTCGGTCGTCGACCATGTGGTGGCGCCGATCATCTACCGAATTCTGTTCGACCTCGAACCGGTCGCGCCGCAGCGAGTTGCGGAATTGGTGGATCAGACACTTGCGCTCGCGGCGCGGGTCGGTGCCGAAGGCTGATCGCTACGTAGTCGGGCGTGGACATGCATGTCGTGCCAGCCGTCGGCGTGCCTGGCGGAGCCTCGTCGAACACCTTCTTCGCTGAACCCTGCTTTGGTGGCGACTCGGCACGATCGTGGGTTGTGGATCGAGTGTGCGAGTTCCAATCGATGAAACCCTACTTCGCGGAATGCCCACTCGGACAGTGCGGTTACAGCCTGGGTGCACAGTCCGCGGCCGCGCGCCGCTGGGGTCACCCAATACGCGAGCTCGGCAGTGCCGTCCCACAAATTCACCCCCTTTGCTGCGATTCGGCCGAGGAGTTCATTTGTCTCGGGAGCGGCGATCGCCCAATGGCATTCGGATTCGCTTGCCCACCCGTCTCTCCACTGGGTGAGCCAACCCCGTGCTTCGTCGATCGAGTCGGCGCGGCGGATGTGCCAACGCTGAATCGACGGATCGCGAAAGGCTTCCATGACGGCCGGTGCGTCGTCGCGGGTCCAGGGTCGGAGAATCGCGGAAGTCCCGACGTGGATCGAGGGTTGGTCCATTCCCCGGAGATATCCAGCGGCGATAGCGGGCGTGGTCAACTTGGGCACGTGAAGCATCATCGCCTACCCGCCTGATGGCGGGCAATGGCGTGAGCTTTCCGGTCATTATCCCTGCCACTCTGCGTTCAGTCGGCGCGCAGATTCCAGAGTTGCGATGGCCTCTTCGGTGTCAACTCGTGCGAGTACCAATGCACTTACCGTGCAGGAGAGAAGGATTCGAGTGCGATCTGAGAGCGTGGCGTCTGTCTCGGTTGGAAACGCGGCGTGTAATCCACTGTTGATCGCGTCGGCGAGCTCTCGGCGGTAAGCGCGGATCACTGCGGCCACCGCATCGTCGTGCGCGCCGAGTCCGGCAGCCGTATTGAGAAGTAGGCAACCGCGCCGAGGTGAGTCGGCGGTCATGGTGCCGATCGCGTGCGCAAGCGAGGAAAGGTAGTCGTCGACGGCGTCTGCCCCGGGATTTGTCGTGAGGCTGCGCAGACGTGGCCGGATGACATGTTCGAGGTACAGCCGCACGGCGGCGTCGAACAATCCGCGCTTGTTGGTGAACGAGTTGTAGAGACTTGACCGACTCAGCCCCGTCGCGGATTCGAGGTCGCCGAGTGAGGCGCCTTCGAATCCGCGTGCCCAGAAAACGTCCAAAGCGGCAGCGACCACGGCTGTTGTGTCGAATTCTTGTGATCTGCCCATCAAAGCCTCGCTCTTTCTGTATCGTTCGGTCCAGTATATATTGGACCGAACGATACAGAATTCACCCGAAGCAACAGGAGCTCAACGATGAACGTCGCCGGCTACATCTTCGCGGGACTGGCCGCAGCAGTGCACGTATACATTTTTGTCCTCGAATCGATTCTCTGGACGGCCCCGAAGACCCGCGCCACGTTCGGCGTGAAGTCCGAGGAAGAGGCGATCACCACGCAGCCGCTCGCCTTCAACCAGGGCTTTTACAACCTTTTCCTGGCGATCGTGTCGGCGGTCGGCATCGTGATTGCGGCGACCGGCTCCGCGTCGGTCGGAATTGCCCTCGTCCTGGCAGGCGCAGGATCGATGGTTGCCGCGGGATTGGTGCTGATTCTCTCGTCTCCCGACAAAGCCCGCGCAGCCGTCGTGCAGATGCTTTTCCCAGCTATTGCCGTTGTTCTGCTGGTAATCCACCTGCTTTGAGTGGTCTCTATCCGCCGCCGAGCACCAGTGATTCGATCAACGCAAAAGCACCGTTGAGTGCTCCGCAATCGAAGGCTTCGGCCAGGGCGTAACCGATGACAAGTTCGTCGGTGCTCGGCGTGCTCGACCAGACTGCGTCGGTCTGTCTGGGATCGGATTCCTCGTTCTTGGAGAAGTGCCCGATCCGCAATCCGTCGCGGGTGAATGCACTGTTCGCGTCGTCGACTGGGGCGAAGTTCAAACTCACGCCGTCGACGAGTGCCGAGACAGAGTACGAGCGACGGGACAGAAACCCTTTGCCGACAGTGAGTTCGACTTCGTCGCCACCGACAGTGAAGAACAAGTCGGCGGCGGCGCGCGTTCCGATGGGTGTGCCTTCACGGCGCGGGGCATCGACTCGACGCGTCAACAGAGCGTGTGAGTTGTCGTTTCGGACGTCGACGACCCCCGTGTCGACATCGAACGAGATCTCGACTTTTCCGTGAATCGGGTCCATTACGGCGTATTTGACCGTCACTGTGCCTACCCCCTGTAAGTGTGAACTCGGGTCCATAATACGTGGTGGGAGCGTTGTCCAGTATGCCCGAATCCAAAAAAATAGTGCCGAATGACGCGCGTTTGCGGCCAAATGCTTCTACGCTGGGTCTTGGGTTTGTTGCGCATCCCACAACGGTTTTTCCCACGCCAGACGAGGAGCGCCTATGAGGTTGTCGACTACTTGTTCTGTTGCTACGAAGGCTTGATCAAGCCGGAATTGCCTCTGCCGGATCGGGCTGGCTACCCAAACCGCACAGGCAATAAGGCAGCAATTAGGGCCGTGCCCCCCCGGGGCCTTTTTACGCGGTGCCG
>NZ_CAURKP010000166.1:0-11309 GCF_963525155.1 uncultured Rhodococcus sp. | reverse complement strand
ATCCGGGTGTCGGTGCACACCACGCAAATACACAGCAGGCAAACACGCAGCAGGCAAACACGCAGCAGGCAAACACGCAGCAGGCTATGGGAGGTGCACTGTAATGGCTGTTCTCAGTGCGGAACGTATCAAGATCACCACGACCAAGTCGCCGCTGTGGTGCACGATCATCATCATCGTGCTCGGGTTGGGACTCGCTACCGTTTTCGGACTGAGCGCCAAGTCGTCGCTCAGCAACCCCAACGGTGCAATGATGCCGACAGTTTCGGGGGCACTCAGTGGAGTGACCGGCTTCGGTGTGTTGGTTCTGATGATCATGGCGGCTCTCGCGATCACCAGCGAATATCGTTTCGGGACCATCCGCACCACCTTCCAGGCGGTTCCGAACCGCGCCTCGGTGCTCATCGCCAAAGCGGGCCTCATCGGTGGGTTCGGAGCGGTGCTGACTCTCGTGTTGTCGTTCGGCGCCTTCGGCCTCACGAAGGCCACATCAGGTGACGCCGGAAGATTCCTGACTCTGTCCGGCGACGAGAACTGGCGGGTCGTCTACGGAACACCGATCTACGCGTTCTTCTGCGTAGTTCTAGCAGTCGGAGTGGGCGCGTTGCTCCGGCAGTCTGCAGGTGCGATCGCGCTTCTGCTGTTGTGGCCCTTGCTGATCGAGAATCTTTTCAACCTGTTCGGAAGTATCGGCGAGAAGATCATGCCGTTCCTGCCGTTCATGAACGCCAACAATTTTCTCGGTTCCGGCGGTAGCGTCGATTTCCACTGGGGACCCTGGGGCAGCCTGATCTACTTCGCCCTCTTCGTGCTCGTCGTATTCGGTCTCAGCATCGTCGTCGTGAACAGGCGGGATGCATAGGCACACGGATCAGACGGGCTGATTCTGCTTACGCCAACGGGCGTTCAGGAAACCCAATGCCGCGATCACGAGGAACAACACGGTGGTCGAGATCAACTGTGCACGGGCATCGGCGTCGAAGAGCATGAGGACGACGAAAACACCGAGCATCGCGAGTGTCGCGTAGCTCAGATACGGGAACAGCCACATCCGAACCGTCAGCTTGCCCGACGCTTCGAGTTGTTTTCGCAGTCGCAGATGCGAGACGACGATGAAGATCCAGATGACCAGCAGCGCAGCGCCGACTGCGTTGAGCAGGATGCCGAGCAGGTCGTCGGGGAGCAGCCAGTTGAGCAGGACGCTGACGAAGCCGAAGAACACCGACAGCAGAACGGCATTGGTCGGAACTCCGGTGCTCGACAGTTTCGCCATGAAGGCGGGTCCGTCGCCGCGGCGCGAAAGTGAGAACGCCATGCGAGAGGTGCCGTAGATGTTGGCGTTGAAGGCGGAAAGCAACGCCACCACTACGACGAGTTCCATGAACCCGGCAACGCCTGGAATGTTCGCCTTGTTCAGGACGGCCACAAACGGGCCGCTCTCGAGTTCGGGGTCGTTCCAGGGCAGCACCAGAACCATGATCGAGATGGCGCCGATGTAGAAGACGCTGATGCGCCACACGACGCTCCGGACAGCGACGGCGATGGAGCGTTCCGGATTCTCGGATTCGGCTGCGGCGATGGTGACGATCTCGATCCCACCGAAGGCGAATGCCACGACGAGAAGTCCTGCGGCTATGCCGGACAATCCATTGGGCATGAAGCCGCCCTGCCCGAACAGATTGCTCGTACCGACCGGGTCGGTATCGGGCAGGAGACCGAACACCAACAGGACACCGACGATCAAGAAGCCGATGATGACGGTGACTTTGATTGCGGCGAACCAGAACTCGAACTCACCGAAGTTGCTGACTTTCGCCAGGTTCACCACGGCGAAGAACACCACGAAAACCAGGGCGACAACCCATTGCGGGATCGACGGCACCCAGTCGTTCACGATCGCCGAAGCCCCGGTGATCTCGGCGCCCAGCACCATGATCAGCATGAACCAGTAGAGCCAGCCCATCACGAAGCCGGCCCACTCGCCGATCCCCAGGCGTGCGTAGTGAGAGAAGGAACCGCTGGCCGGGATCGCGGCGCCCATCTCACCGAGCATGCGCATCACGAACACCACGACGGCGCCCGCAAGGATGTAGGAGATCAGGACGGCCGGCCCGGCCTTGGCGATACCGACGCCGGTTCCGAGGAACAGGCCGGCGCCGATGGCCGAGCCCAGGCCCATCATCGTCAGATGGCGGACCTTGAGACCGTGGCCGAGAGCAGTGGTTGTTCCGTCGGAGACGTCGGTGCTACTCATCAGTCGTTAGCGTGCAAAGCAGCGTTCAGTTCGACGCCGGTGCCCTTCCACGGCACGACCTCGACGGCACCCGAGACCGAGTTACGACGGAAGAGAAGGTTCGACTTGCCGCTCAGTTCCTTGGCCTTGACGACGGTTCCGTCCGGGCCGGTGACCTTGGTGCCGGCGGTGACGTAGAGGCCCGCTTCGAGGACGCAGTCGTCGCCGAGCGAAATGCCGAGGCCGGCGTTTGCACCGAGGAGGCAGCGCTTGCCGAGGGAGATCGTTTCCTTGCCTCCACCGGAGAGGGTGCCCATGATCGAGGCGCCGCCGCCCACATCGGATCCGTCGTCGACGACGACGCCCGCGGAGATGCGGCCTTCGACCATCGAGTTGCCGAGGGTGCCGGCGTTGAAGTTGACGAAGCCCTCGTGCATGACGGTCGTTCCGCTGGCGAGGTGTGCACCGAGTCGGACACGGTCCGCGTCACCGATGCGGACTCCGGACGGCACGACGTAGTCGACCATGCGGGGGAACTTGTCGACGCTGAACACGGTCACGACGCCGCGGATGCGCAGACGCGAGCGAACCTGCTCGAAACCTTCGACGGCGCACGGGCCGAAGTTGGTCCACACGACGTTGCTGAGCAGGCCGAACTGGCCGTCGAGGTTGACACCGTGGGGTGCGACGAGACGGTGCGAGAGGAGATGGAGGCGCAGGTAGACGTCATGTGCGTCGACCGGCGCCTTGGAGAGATCGGCGATGGTGGTGCGCACGACGACCTGCGATACCTCGCGAGCGTCGTCAGTGCCTGCCAGCAGTGCAAGATCGGAAGGAATATCTGTTCCCTCGACGTTCTCGGTACCGGTCTTGTCGAATGTTCCCAGCTCCGGTGCCGGGAACCAGGTGTCGAGGACGGTTCCGTCCGCGGTCACGTTGGCGATACCTACTGCTGTTGCTCCCTGTGCGCTCACGGGACTAGAGATTACTGGGTGGTGGGTGCACCGGCCTAGGCTGGTGCGCGTGAGCATCCTCGATCTTGCTTCGGACCCCATCGACTTGACGGCCGCCCTGGTCGACATCCCCAGCGTCTCGCACGACGAATCCGTCATTGCGCAGGCTGTCGAGGATGCGCTGCGTGAGCAGACTTCGGGCTTCGAGATCATCCGCAACGGCAATGCCGTGTTGGCGCGTACGTCGCGTGGTTTGCCCAGTCGGGTCATGCTCGCCGGACATCTGGATACGGTGCCGATCGCGGACAACGTTCCTTCGCGGCGTGACGGCGACATCCTGCACGGCTGCGGGACCGTGGACATGAAGTCGGGCGACGCGGTCTTCCTACACCTTGCGGCCACCATCGAGAACCTGGCCCACGATCTGACCCTCGTCTTCTACGACTGCGAAGAGATCGCCGCAACGTACAACGGCCTGGGACGGATCGAACGCGAGATCCCGCAATGGCTCGCGGCGGACGTCGCAATTCTCGGTGAGCCGACGGCCGGTTTCATCGAGGCCGGGTGTCAGGGCACGATGCGGGTGCGGTTGACGGCTTCGGGAACTCGCGCCCATTCGGCCAGGTCCTGGCTGGGGGACAATGCCATTCACAAGTTCAGCGGAGCGTTGGAGCGGTTGTCGAGTTACCAGCCGCGCTCGGTCGACATCGACGGTTGCGGCTACCGCGAGGGCTTGTCGGCGGTGCGGATCTCCGGTGGCGTCGCCGGAAACGTCGTCCCGGACGAAGCCGAGATGGACGTCAACTTCCGATTCGCACCCGATCGCAGCGAGGCACAAGCCGAGGCGCACGTGCGCGAAGTGTTCGACGGTCTGGGCCTCGGATTCGAGGTCACCGACTCCTCGCCTGGCGCGCTGCCCGGCTTGGCGAACCCGTCCGCTGCCGCCCTGATCGAGGCGGCCGGTGGTCAGTTCCGTGCGAAGTACGGGTGGACCGACGTGTCCAGGTTCTCGGCGCTCGGCATTCCTGCCGTGAACTACGGACCGGGTGATCCGAACCTCGCGCACAAGCGCGACGAGCACGTTCCGGTGCAGCAGATCACCGACGTCGCGGCCGTGCTGAGGAAGTATCTGTCGGCCTGACCGTTAGCCTTGCCGCATGGCACCAGAGAAGAATTCGGCTTCGAAGAAGCAGAGCTCGTCGATCAAGCACCGCGGGCCGGTTCAGCTTCGACGCAAGCGCAAGGACGAGAAGACCACGACGGATCAGCGCTTGCTCGACAAGCGCGGACCCACGGATTGGGTACACACCGATCCGTGGCGTGTGCTGCGTATCCAGAGCGAATTCATCGAAGGTTTCGGCGCACTCGCCGAGGTCCCGCGTGCGGTGACGGTGTTCGGTTCGGCCCGCACCACGGTCGATCATCCCGAGTACCAATCCGGGCGCGAGCTGGGAACGGCGTTGGCCGAGGCCGGGTACGCCGTCATCACCGGTGGTGGGCCAGGAGTGATGGAAGCTGCCAACCGCGGTTGCAGTGAGGCCGGCGGGTACTCGATCGGCCTCGGCATCGAGTTGCCGTTCGAGCAGGGACTCAACGAGTGGGTGGATCTCGGAATCAACTTCCGGTACTTCTTCGCACGCAAGACGATGTTCGTGAAGTACTCCCAGGCATTCATCTGCCTGCCCGGCGGCTTCGGAACACTCGACGAGCTGTTCGAGGCACTCACCCTGGTGCAGACCCACAAGGTCACGCGCTTCCCGATCGTCCTGTTCGGTACCGAGTACTGGTCCGGACTCGTCGACTGGATTCGCGGCACCCTCGAGCGGGACGGCAAGATTTCCGAAGGTGACGTGAATCTGCTGCACGTCACCGACAGCGTGGAAGAAGCAGTACGAATCGTCCTCAACGCCGACAAGGGCGTCGACGAGGCCGCAGATCTGGGGAAAGAAGAAGAATGGTGACCGATTCCGACAAGAAGTACTCGATCTGCGTCTACTGCGCGTCGGGTCCGGTGGACGAATCGTTCCTGGCGTTGGCTGCCGAGGTGGGAACCGCGATCGGTCGACGCGGATGGCAGTTGGTCTCGGGTGGCGGCAACGTGTCGATGATGGGCGCTGTCGCCGAGTCCGCTCGCGCGGCGGGTGCCTGGACCGTCGGCGTCATCCCGAAGGCCTTGGTGCACAAGGAAGTTGCCGACGTCGACGCCGACGAACTGATCGTCACGGACACCATGCGCGAACGCAAGAAGCTGATGGAAGACCACGCCGACGCGTTCATCACGCTGCCCGGCGGAATCGGGACGCTGGAAGAGCTGTTCGAGACGTGGACCGCCGGCTACCTGGGAATGCACGAGAAACCTGTCGTGATGCTCGATCCCGTCGGCCACTTCACCGGCCTGCTCGAGTGGTTGAACAAGCTCGACGGTACCGGCTTCGTCGGGCGTCAGGCGCTGGACACTCTGCTGGTGAGGACGGACGTCGAGGCCGCGCTCGACGCGTGCGTCAAATCCTGATCAGACGCGTGCGTGAAACCCTGACCTGGGGCATGGCGAGCTTTATTACCGTGCAGTAAGGTGGCCGCAGACTGGGCGGCCGAATGGGCGCCGGATACGTGTTAGGGGAGCCATGAGTTCGGAAGCCCGTTCGACCGTCGGCCTGCTGGATCTGGCGGCAAAACTGCCGTCGATGATCACCGAGGTGCCGATCCTGGCGCGGGGGGCCGCCGGGCTCACCCGTAAGCCTTCGGCCAAGGAATCGATCGGGTTGATCTTCCAGAAGGCCGCGCACGCGCACCCGTCGCGCCCGTTCATCCGGTTCGAGGGCCACGCGACCAGTTACGCGGAAGCCAACGAACTGGTGAACCGCTACGCGGACGTTCTCCGCGGCCGAGGAGTCGACCGCGGAGACGTCGTCGGAGTGCTGGCAAAGAACACTCCCGAAGCGCTGCTGATCGCCTTGGCTGCGGTAAAACTCGGCGCGGCAGCGGGCATGCTGAACTACAACCAGCGCGACGACGTTCTGGCACACAGCCTTACGCTCCTCGATGCGCGCGTCCTGGTGGTAGCCGACGAGTGCGAAGAAGCCCTCGAATCGTTGCCCGCCGGATTTAGCGGACCGAACCAACTTCTCGTCAGCGAACTCGCGGATCTGGCGAAGACGGCTGATCCGTCCAACCCCGCGGTCACCGCCGAGGTGCTGGCAAAGGAGAAGGCGTTCTACATCTTCACCTCGGGCACCACCGGAATGCCCAAGGCCAGCTTGATGACTCACTTCCGTTGGTTGAAGTCGATGTCGGGGCTCGGGTTGATGGGCGTGCGCTTGCGCGGCTCGGACACCCTGTACTGCTGCCTGCCGCTCTACCACAACAACGCGTTGACGGTCTCGCTGTCCTCGGTGCTCGCGTCCGGTGCGACAATCGCGATCGGACGTCAGTTCTCGGCCTCGCGGTTCTGGGACGACATCGCACTCAACAAGGCGACCGCGTTCACCTACATCGGCGAACTGTGCCGCTATCTGCTCAACCAGCCGGTCAAGCCGACCGACAGCGACAATGCTGTTCGGCTGATGGTGGGTAACGGTCTGCGCCCTGAGATCTGGGCCGAATTCACCCAGCGGTTCGGCATACCCCGCGTCGCCGAGTTCTACGGTGCCAGCGAATGCAACATCGCGTTCGTCAACGCACTCAACGTCGACAAGACGGCAGGCATCTGCCCGTTGCCGCACGCCGTCGTGGAGTTCGACGAGGACAGCGGAAAAGCGTTGCGTGGAGCCGACGGTCGACTCCGCAAGGTTTCCACGGGTCAGGTCGGACTCCTGCTGTCGAAGGTCACCGACCGGTCGCCTTTCGACGGTTACACCGACGAAGCGGCGAGCAACAGCAAACTGGTACGCGGCGGATTCAAGGACGACGACACCTGGTTCGACACCGGAGACCTGGTGCGCAAGCAGGGATGGGGCCACGTCGCCTTCGTCGACCGCCTCGGCGACACCTTCCGTTGGAAGGGAGAGAACGTTGCCACCACGGAGGTCGAGGGCGCACTGAGTTCGCACCCAGCCGTCGAGGAGGCAGTTGTCTACGGCGTCGAGATTCCGGGCACCGACGGTCGCGCGGGAATGGCGGCGGTCAAGCTGCGGGACGGTCAGAGCTTCGAGGGAAGCGAAGTTGCGGCACACCTCTACGGCAAGCTCCCCAACTACGCGGTCCCGCTGTTCATCCGCATCGTCGACTCACTCGAACACACCAGCACTTTCAAGTCGCGCAAGGTGGAATTGCGCAACGAGGGTTACGACGTCGGCGCCGACACTCTGCACGTTCTCGAAGGCCGTGAGGGTGGTTACGTGGACTCGTACGACGAATACGTTGGAAAGGTCGCGGCGGGCTCGGTACCCAAGGGCTAGACCGAGTTCCGTCATGCCAGTATGAGTGGCATGTCTTCACTCCCCGGTTCTACCGCGCAGCCAGGTCCGGCGCCCACCCTGTGTGGGCGTCCGGTCGCGGTCGACCGTGCACTGGTGATGGCCATCGTCAACCGCACTCCCGATTCCTTCTACGACCAAGGCGCGACGTTCTCGGATTCGGCAGCGATGGCTGCCGTCGACAGGGCCGTCGACGAGGGCGCCGATCTGGTGGACATCGGGGGAGTGAAAGCCGGGCCGGGTGACCTCGTCGACGCCGACGAGGAAGTCAGGCGGGTGGTTCCGTTCGTCGCCGCGATCAGGGCCAAGTACCCCGAGTTGATCATCAGCGTCGACACCTGGCGCAGTGGTGTCGCGCGGATGGCGCGCGACGAAGGCGCCGACCTGATCAACGACACGTGGGCCGGTGCGGATCCCGAACTCGTGGTGGTCGCTGCCGAGACGGGTGCCGGCATCGTCTGCTCGCACACGGGCGGCGCGGTTCCGCGCACCCGCCCGCACCGTGTCCGCTACGACGACGTCGTCGCAGATGTGGTCTCCGAGGTGGTGTCCGCGGCAGAACGCGCCCTGGCTCTCGGTGTTCCGCGTGACGCGATTCTGATCGATCCGACCCACGACTTCGGCAAGAACACCTTCCACGGGCTCGAGTTGTTGCGAAAAGTGGACGTTCTTGTAAACACCGGGTGGCCAGTGCTGATGGCGCTGAGCAATAAGGACTTCATCGGGGAGACTCTTGGTGTGGAGCTTTCCGAGAGGTTGGAGGGAACATTGGCAGCGACAGCAATGGCCGCGGCGGGCGGCGCCCGGGTGTTCCGTGTTCACGAGGTGGCGTCCACCCGTCGAGTCGTCGACATGGTGGCCGCGATCCAGGGACGCCGTGCCCCGGTACGTACGGTTCGAGGTCTGGCATGAGCATCACCGGTGCGGGCCCGACCCGCGTATGGGCAGACGCCAACAGTTGGGACCATCCGAGTTGGACGGTCGCCGAGCTCGAACGGGCGAAGGGTGGCCGAACCGTCTCGGTGGTGTTGCCCGCACTCAACGAAGAGGACACCGTTGCTGCGGTGGTCGACACCATTCATCCGTTGCTCGGTGGTTTGGTCGACGAGTTGATCGTTCTCGATTCCGGTTCGACCGACCGTACCGCCGAGCGTGCTCGCGCGGCGGGGGCGACGGTGATCAGTCGTGAGAGCGCAGTCCCGTCCATCCCGCCGACCGCGGGCAAAGGTGAGGTGCTGTGGCGTTCGGTCGCCGCAACGACCGGCGATCTGATCGCATTCGTCGACTCCGATCTCATCAATCCCGATCCGGCGTTCGTGCCCAAACTGCTGGGGCCGCTGCTCACGGTTGACGGCATCCATCTGGTGAAGGGCTACTACCGCCGTCCGCTGCGCGTGAGCGGCACGGAGGATGCCAACGGCGGCGGGCGAGTCACGGAATTGGTTGCGCGGCCCATGTTGGCCGCGCTGCGGCCGGAACTCACGTCGGTACTGCAACCGCTTGGCGGTGAATACGCGGGCACCCGTGAGCTGCTGTCCGCTGTCCCGTTCGCGCCCGGCTACGGCGTCGAGATCGGCCTTCTGCTCGACACGTACGACACGTTGGGGCTGGCGGCGATCGGTCAGGTCAATCTCGGTGTGCGCAAGCATCGCAACCGGCCGCTCGCCGACCTCGGTGTGATGAGCCGGCAGATCATCGGAACGATGCTCCGGCGGTGCGGGATCGAGGATTCGGGTGCCGGGTTGACCCAATTCCTGGTCGACGGCGATTCTTTCGTGCCCGAGACCACCGAGGTTTCGCTACTCGATCGACCCCCGATGAATTCGATAGTGCGCACCGCGGGGGTCTGACCGCTCACACTCGGGTATGGGAGTATCGGTCCATGATGACGATCCTCCTGTACCTGATTGTCATGGCACTGGTCGGCGCGATGATCTTCCTCGCCGCCAGTGCTGTGTTCGGGCGCTCGGAAGAGCTGCCGCCGCTGCCTCCTGGCACGACGGCGACCGTACTCCCGGCAGAGGACGTCACCGGGGCGGATGTCGACGCGCTGCGTTTTCAGCAGGTGCTGCGTGGCTACAAGGCGAGTGAAGTGGATTGGGCCCTGCATCGCCTCGGGTTGGAAATCGATTCTCTGCGTGCACAACTGGGCCGTGACGAGCGGTCTGAGGTCCTGGTGAAAGCGGATGCTCCGGCCAAGGCCGAAGCATCGCAGGAGGAGCCTGAGACCGTATCCGAATCGAAGGATTCCCAGGGCTGATGGCCGACGGACTCGTTCGGTGCGGCTGGGTGGTCGAGACGCCCGGCGACACGCTCTACCGCGACTATCACGACGAGGAGTGGGGGCGTCCGCTGCACGGGCGCGACGAACTGTTCGAACGACTCGCCCTCGAAGCATTCCAATCGGGACTTTCGTGGATCACGATTCTGCGCAAACGCGAGGCGTTCCGCGAAGCCTTCGACGGGTTCGATCCGGACAAGGTCGCAGCGTACGGAGTTGCGGATGTCGAGAGATTGCTCTCCGATGCCGCGATCGTCCGCAATCGCGCGAAGATCGAGGCGACGATTTCCAACGCCCGAGTGCTCGTGAATTCGCCCGATCTGGACCTCGATTCGTTACTCTGGTCGTTCTCGCCGCCTCGACGCACCAGAAGACTGACATCAATTGCAGAGGTTCCCGCGGTCACTCCCGAGTCGACTGCCATGGCTAAGGAACTCAAGCGGCGCGGGTTCAAGTTTGTGGGTCCTACCACGGCTTATGCGCTCATGCAGGCTACCGGAATGGTCGATGATCACGTGGCTGATTGCTGGGTTCCGGTGCAGGTGTGACGGTCGACTGAACACCCCTAAATGTGACTCAGATTCCCGGTTCCCGCATCCATAGGGAACAATGGAGGGTACGAGCCTCGCTGATTGTTGGCGGGGCGCACCGTTAGTCGAGGCGCAGAGCAATGCAGCGCAGATCTGGAGGGAGCAGAGGATGGCGGCCATGAAGCCCCGGACCGGGGACGGTCCCCTCGAAGCAACCAAAGAGGGACGAGGAATCGTCATGCGGGTTCCACTCGAGGGTGGCGGACGCCTCGTCGTCGAGCTGACCCCGGATGAAGCTGCAGCGCTCGGTGTGGAACTCACGAACGTCACCAGCTAGTCGGGTCCAGGTTGTAGCAGTACGAACAACAGCACGTGATTGCACGCAGGCTCCGTATCCGTTTCGGTACGGGGCCTGAAGTGTGTGCGCACCGCCGGTAGCCGAAAGGACGGATCAATGCTTGCCGCCGTGATCGATCTTCTGTCCTGCCCGCAGTGTGCTGCTGATCTGGAATTGGTGGACGGCGCCGCCGAGTGCGACCGCGGACATCGATTCGATATCGCTCGCCAGGGTTACGTGAGCCTGATCAGTGGCGGTGCCACGAAGTTCACCGGCGACAGTGCCGAGATGATTGCCGCGCGTGCACGATTGCTCGGCGCCGGCCACTTCGGCCCGCTGATGGATGCCGTCACCCGAGCCTGCGCGACGACGGCGAGGTCGGATCCCGCGCGGATCGTCGAAATCGGCGCAGGCACAGGACAATACCTCGCACACGTCGTGGATTCGCTGCCTGATTCTCGGGCGATAGCCTTGGACGTGTCCAAGTTCGCGGCCCGGCGTGCCGCGAAGGTCCACGAAAGAATCGGTTCGATCGTCGCAGACGTCTGGCAACCACTACC
>NZ_CAURKP010000165.1:0-11310 GCF_963525155.1 uncultured Rhodococcus sp. | reverse complement strand
TGGTCCGTCGATCAACGTTCAGAAGAACGTGTCGACGACCGCCGTGTCACCGGTCGGTGGCGCTCAGGTGGGGCAACCGGTGACGTTGAGTGCGACGGTGACCGGTGGTGCCGACGGTGATTCGGTGGAGTTCTTCGACGGCGCCACCAAGATCGGTGCGGGCGCGCTCGGTAATGGTGTTGCAACACTTGCCTGGACACCGGCTGACGTCCGAACCCACAGCGTGACGGCCAAGTATCTCGGTAATGCAAAGGTGGCGACCTCCACGTCGTCGGCTGTCGACGTCGTAGTGTCCGAAGCGGACAAGAGCACTGCAACCGCGATCACCGGTCCCGCAAGTGCAGTTGCAGGTGAGTCCGTGACCGTCGAGGCTACGGTGTCGCCCACTCCGGCGGGTGGCACGGTGCAGTTCAAGGACGGTGCAACCGACCTCGGCGGCGCCGTTCCCGTCGATGCCAACGGCAAGGCTTCGCTGACGAATTCCTATGCAGTCGGAGCGCATTCGATCGTGGCGGTGTACTCCGGTTCCGGTGTCTACCAGACTTCGACGTCGGCGCCACATGCGTTGACAGTCGCTCCGGTGGTGGTCGAGGAGAACACAACGACTACCCTCGTCGGCCCGTCGACCGCTTCGACCGGAGAGACATTGTCGTTCACTGCCTCGGTCTCGACCGGTGTTGCAGGTGGCACCGTGCAGTTCAAGGAAAGTGGCAGGGATCTGGGCTCCCCGATTCCCGTGGACGCAACCGGAAAAGCGACAACCACGCCGATCTTCAACGTGGCGGGTGAGTACAGCATCACCGCAGTGTTCTCGGGTTCGGGTAACTACCTGGGCTCGACATCGAACGCCCAGACCGTGAACGTCAAGGCGCCGGCTCCCACCGACCAGCAGACCCAGACGGTCTTGACCGTTCCGGCGGATGCAAAAACCGGTACGGCAGTTGGTCTGTCCGTAACCGTCACGCCGACGCCGGTTGGCGGCACAGTGCAGTTCAAGGACGGCTCGGGCAATCTCGGCTCACCGGTGCCGGTCGTCGAGGGCAAGGCGTCGATCATGCACGAGTTCGCGAGCGTCGGTACGCACGACATCACGGCCGTCTACTCGGGTGCAACAGGATTCCTCACCTCTACCTCGGCTGCTCAGTCGGTTTCGGTCACGGCTCCGGCCGCGGAGGATCAGGAAACGTCCGTCACCGTGAGCGCTCCGGCGTCAGCGGTCAAGGGCGCGAAGGTCGATCTTGTTGCGGCAGTGGTACCTACGCTCAGCGCAGGAACGGTCCAGTTCATGGACGGAACCACCCCGATCGGTGGACCGGTTGCCGTGGTGAACGGTAAGGCCACGCTCTCGCACACCTTCACTGAACTCGGAGATCGCCGAATCACCGCGGTGTTCAGTGGAACTGACGGCTATCTCGGTTCCGAGACCCAGGCCGCAGTCACCGTCAAGGTAACGGCAGCGTCCGACGGCGGGGATCCCGGCAACGGCGGCAGTTCGACCGGTTCACTGGGAAGCCTGGAAAACATCTTCGGGTCCTAGCCCGACGCCTGCACACGGACACCCCGCCGCGGAGAACACCTCCGCGGCGGGGCGTTTCCCGTCTGTGAGTTCAGGGATTCGGCGCTACGACGTGCCAGGGCACGGTCAGGATGCAGTCACGAAGACGTCGCCGCGCGGGTTGCACGGGAATTCCTTGCGCCCGAAGAATTTCCAATGCGGCGGCCCAACGATGGCGAGGTCCGAACGAGGCGTGCGGCGCGGCGGTGGCCCAGGCTCGATCGGCCGCGCTGAGCAACGCGTGGATCGGCTCACCGGGAACGTTGCGGTGGATGAGAGCCTTCGGGAGACGTTCCGCGATGTCGGAAGGACGCTCGATGTCGAAGGGGTCCCAGGCCAGTGTCAGGGTCAATGGACGATCAGCGTCGAGAAGCACCCAAGCGCAACGCCTTCCGAGTTCGTCGCAGGTTCCGTCGAGTAGCAGCCCGCCCGGTGCGAGACCGGACTGAATGTGTGACCACGCAGAGTCCACAGCCTCCTCCGGGTACTGCCGGAGCACGTTGAAGGCGCGTACGAAGACGGGTGTGAGACCGGCAAGTTCGAATCCACCACGGGCGAAGCTGACACCGTCACGACTCTCGACCACGCGGGCGGGGTCGATCTCGAGCCCGATGACGCGTCGATCCCGCCGGACAGCGGTGAGGCGGCTTGCCATCTCGAAGGTGGTGTCGGGCCTCGCCCCGTACCCGAGGTCGACGATCAACGGATCGGTCGCGTTGTTCAGGGCGTGCGCGATAGTGCGGTTGTGCACGATCCACCGGTCACTACGTCGCAGTCTGTTGATCCCCGTCGTGCCACGGGTGATGACCCCCTCGATCTTCGGGGGTGGAGCCTTCTTCACGCCGGCTTCAGCGTGCGGCGAGCCAGGTCGCCGTGACCTGAGCTTCGGTGCGGAACAGATCGACGAGGTTGATGAGCATGAGCTGTTCCAACTTCGCGCCGATGAACGGTATGAAGACCTTCGCCTCGGACGTGGTTCGCAGCGTGGACCCGGTCTCGGTCGCGAACAACTCCATGGTGCCGGACAGATTCCCCGGCCCGGCCGGGATGGACGCTTCGTACGTTCCGGTCACGGTGTCACCGAAGGCGCCGTACGACTCCTTACGAGTGATGACCAGATCCTTCTTCATCACCGTCTGAGCAATGTCCGGCAAATCGGTGCGCGGGAGAATGTGGTGCAGCACGAGATCGATTCCGGAATCGGTGACCTCGAAATGTTCCACATGGTTCTCGGAATGCTTGCGCATCTCCTCGACACGGGCCTCCCAGTACGAGCGGTCCGCCAGTGCCGCATAGACCTGCTCGGGGGAGTGCTGATAGCGGGCGGAGTAGTCGATGCGGCGAGCCATGATCGGAAAGAATACCGGTTACACGCTGTGACAAGCCAAATTGGCTGTATCCACAACTGCCGCCGCCCGCAGGGTTTTACTTCGTGATCCACTCCCGGGTGAAGTCCTGTTCGGCCTGGATGAGCCGGACAACCTCGTCGACAATCGCACTTTCGATCTTTCCGCCGAGGAACGGGATCTTGACCTCGACCTCACCGTCGATCTCGAGAGTGGCGGAGTTCTCGTCACCTGTCAGCACCTGCGTGCCCTCGACACGGGCGGGAACGCCGTCGACGTGGGCGGAGAAGGTGCCGGTGGCCTTGCCGTCCTTGAAAGGCGCCATCGTTTCACTGCGCTTGATGACGATGTCGCCGTTGACGACTTTCGACACCATGCTGGGGAGGTGCTCTGCGGCAATGATCTGCGACATCGTGACCGCGACGGTCTCGTCGCGAACGGTCAGCTCTTCGATCGTTGCGCCGGGACCACCGACAGCGACGATTCGGTCGCGCCAGTACTGCTCGGAGGTCACCGCCTCATGGACCTTCTCGGCGGGGACTGTGTACTTCGACGAATGCTCGATGCGACGGCTCACGATTGTGGAGGCTACCGTTTATCGATGTGTGGGACGTAACCATTGGCAGACGCGTCGTGGAATCAGGCGCTTTCGTGTCCGAGAACGTTGACTTGTCGGGATTGACGACGCTCCGAATCGGGGGACCGGCGCGGCTGCTCGCCGAATGCCCGACGACGCAGTCGTTGATCGACGTCGTGACGCTGCTCGATCGCGAGCAGATCCCGACGCTGATTCTCGCCGGCGGATCCAATCTCGTGATCTCCGACTCGGGATTCGACGGAGTTGTCGTTCGTGTGGCCAACACCACCGTGAGCCTCGACACGGACCGCGTCGTTGCCGAAGCGGGCGCGGTGTGGGACGAAGTAGTCGGCCAATCCGTCGCCGCGGAACTGGGTGGCCTCGAGTGCCTGTCCGGGATTCCGGGCTCGACCGGTGCGACGCCGGTGCAGAACGTCGGCGCGTACGGCGTCGAGGTGGGCTCGCGACTCCGGCGAGTTCAACTGCTCGACCGACGCAATGGCGAAGTGTCGTGGGTCGAACCGTCGAAACTCGACTTGGGTTACCGGTCGAGCGTCCTCAAGCATTCGGACGCAGCACTGGTTCTCGCCGTCGAATTCGACGCGTCGACCGATGGACTGAGTGCCCCGCTCGCGTACCGCGAACTGTTCACCGCGCTGGGGGCAGAAGAAGGCGAGCGGTTACCTGCGTCGCAGGTCCGCGAGGCAGTTCTGGGACTTCGGACGGGTAAGGCGATGGTGCTCGATCCGTACGACCACGACACCTGGAGCGCGGGTTCCTTCTTCACCAACCCCGTGGTGCCGGACGACAAGCTGCCCGCTGTGCTCGGAGCAATCGCCGAACAGCTCGGGGACGTCACCGTGCCGCAGTTCCCGGGCAGTGGTGGAACCAAGCTCTCGGCCGGATGGTTGATCGAACGGGCCGGATTCTCCAAGGGTTATCCCGGTGAAGATGCACCGGCCAGGCTGTCGACCAAACACACCTTGGCGTTGACCAACAGAGGGTCTGCAACGAGTGCGGATGTGGTCTCGCTCGCGCGGACAGTGCGCGACGGCGTCGAAGCCGCGTTCGGTGTCCACCTGGAACCGGAACCGGTAACTGTGGGCTGCACCGTCTGATTCCTGACAGAGCCCGCAGGTAGCCTGTTGAAGTGCATGAGCTGGGTGGTAGGAGAAGTCGTTCGCGTCTTGTTGCGTTGGTAGCTGTATTGCTCGCTGTGATGGTGGCCGTCGTCGGCTGCACGATCGGCGGCAAGGACGGACAGGGCGGCGCGGCGGCCGCCGAACCAGCACCGGTGGCGACCGTGGTGTCGACGCCGGCGCCCGGCACCAAAGATGTCAGCCCGGTCGCCCCCGTCTCGGTAGCCGTGACCCAGGGAACGCTGTCCGACGTCAACCTCAGCAACGCAGCCGGTAAAGCCGTCGCCGGACAACTGTCGCCCGACAAGACATCGTTCACCGTCAGTGAGGCACTCGGCTACGGCACCACGTATTCGTGGTCAGGCTCGGCAACCGGAACCGACGGTAAATCCGTGCCAGTCCAAGGGAGCTTTACGACGGTTGCCCCGGAGTCGACCACCGGCGCCACCCTCAACATCGCCGACGGCCAAGAAGTTGGTATCGCGGCACCGATCACGTTGCAGTTCGACAACTCCGTCGTCGACAAGGCGGCCGTCGAGAAGGCGCTTGTCGTGACCACCGTGCCGCCCACCGCCGGATCGTGGGCTTGGCTGGCCGACGACAACGGCGGATCGCGGGCCCATTGGCGTCCGGCCGATTACTGGGTGCCGGGCACGACTGTCCATCTGGACGCCAAGCTCTACGGCTTGAACTACGGCGGTGGCGCCTACGGCGACCAGGATCTCACCCTCGATTTCACGATCGGTCGCAGCCAGATCGTGAAGGCGAATGCACCGAGCCACCGCATGCAGGTGGTGCGCGACGGCCAGACGATCATGGATATTCCCGTCAGCTACGGCGAGGGCAACGAACCCCGAAACGTCACGCGCAGTGGCATTCACATGGTGACCGAGAAGTACGAAGACTTCATGATGTCCAACCCGCCGTTCTACGAGAACGTGCGCGAGCGTTGGGCTGTGCGCATCTCCAACAACGGCGAATTCATCCACGCCAATCCTGAGACCACCGGGGTGCAGGGCTCGTCGAACGTCACGAACGGTTGCATCAACCTGTCGACATCCGACGCGCAGGAGTACTTCGGAACGGCCCTCTACGGTGACCCCGTCGAGGTGACCGGCACGTCGATCGACCTGTCTCCTGCGGACGGCGACATCTACGACTGGGCAATCGATCTGCCGACCTGGAAGTCGATGTCGGCACTGCCGTAACTCTGTACTGCGGTAAATCCGTGGATGAGGGAACCGTCCGGGCTCTGCTCGCGTCTGTACAGGTAAGTGCTGTCGGCTCGGGGGAGTCCGACGGGGGTTTTCGACTTCAGGGGGACAGCGGTGGGCATTCCATTTCTGGAAGACGTGCTGGGAAGAATCTCCGATGCGACGCAGGCCGTGCCTCCCGGCGTGGCGGCATTACCAGTTGTCGGCACTCCCATCGCGAGCGCAATCGCTACATCTGCTCTGGTGCAATCCATAACCGACGACCGCGGCGCGTTCGACGACGAGATGGCTGCTGCGACCGTCGACGCCGATGTGGAGCGCGCACGAGCCTGGGGTGAGCGCGATGCCCTCACCGCCCAGACGTCGTCGCTCGAGTACAGCGAACACGCAATCGTGGACGACGATCCGTTCGATGCGATGTCGCACTCCGAAATCTTCGACCACGTCAACGAGATGAATCCGGCAACCCTGAATGCGATCGGTGAGGCTTGGAAGGCCATTGCAGGCCGGGTCGAAGCCGGCATCGGGAAGTTCCAGAACGACGTGAACGGTGCGATCACCGAAGGCTGGCAGGGGCGCGGCGGCTCGGCTGCGCTGGAAGCAGTGCTGGCCTACTCGGCTGATGCGGGTGAGCTGAAGGTGCGGGTCGATCTGATCTCGAACAAGATCGAGGAGGCGAAGATCGCACTCGACGAGGCAAAACGCTCGATTCCGGCACCCGACGGCGCCTCGACGGTCGAGAGGTTTCTCAGCATGGTTCCCGGGGCTACATGGAAGCAGGCACAATACGAAGCGGAAGAAGCCGAACGTCAAGCGCGCCAGGTGATGAAGGACGTGTATCTGCCGTCCATGAAGCGTGCGGACGATCAGGTGCCGATCCTCCCGGCCGCATTCAATCCGGTCACCGGCGGTGGAGGGGCTGGAAGTGGCGGCGCATTCGGTGGTGGTGGTGCCGGCGGCGGGAACACTTCGGGTTCGGAGAACGGGCTCGGCACGCCGTCTACATCGGGTGGCGGAGTTGGTGGAGGAGCGGACGGTGGACACCTCGGCGGTGCAAACCCGGCCGGAGACGGTTCCGGTCAGAACCCATCCGGCACCAATTCCGGAAATGGTGACAACCGTGGCGGCGTTGATGCCCAAGGGAATTCGGGTGCCGATGCTGCCCGGTTCGCAAACGATTCCGCCCCGGCCGGGACTGCCGCGGCACATGCCGGCCCACTGCCGGCCGGTGCAGCGCCAGGTGGCCTGGCAGGTGCAACTCCGAATGGTGCTCAGCTCGGTTCCGGAGTGCCTTCAGGCCTCATGGGTAGCGGTTCGGGTGGTGGTTCCGCAGGTGGAATCGGTACCGGCGGCTTCGGGCCAGGCGGAACCGGAGGTGGCGCTCTCGGCCCTGGCGGCGTGGGCGGCCTCGCCAATGGCGGGCGTGGGGGCGTCAACGGAACTGGCGGTACCTCGGCGACGGGCGCGCAGAGCGGTCGGGGCGCGATGGGTGGCGTCGGCGGCATGGCACCGGGACGAGGGCAAGGGCAAGACGAAGACAACGTTCACGACACCCCCGGCTACCTCGTCACAGTCGAGAACGGCAATGCCCTGGTCGGCGACCTACCGATGGTCTCCCCGGCGGTGCTGGGCGAATGACCACCATGCAGTGGCAGTTCACCGGCCTCGAATTCCAGATTCTCTGGGAAGCGGTCGGACGTGACCGACTCCCGTACCCGCTGCGGTTTCGACCGACGGCCGAAACCATGAACGAGCTGACAGAAGAGCGACGTCAAGCGGGAGCACACCTGGCTTGGTTGCTCGACGATCGGCTGCATCACGTTCTCGGTGCTCTTGCGAATCCTGATGCTCGCGTGGAGGTTTCCGGTTTTCACGGGCAGAACATGAGTACGGTGACGCGATTGCACGGCGTTGTTGCCGGCGACCTGGGGGTGCTCCTGACTCAACTGCCCGGCAGGACTGTCGACTGTGGCTCCGACGTGGTTTTCACCGTGGTACGCCCATCGGCAATTCCACGGATGCTCGTCGATCACCTGCCGACCTGCCCCGCTGGATCGGAGCGTGGTGTGAGCATCGAAAGGCCGAAAACTTCCGGTAGAGCGAGCTTTCTGAGCAGTGCTGCCGGTGCGCGCGGGAGCGAGGAAGTGAGCAGATTCTTCGGCCGAGAGCGGACCTCGATCGGTGAAGTCACCACATACCCGGGAGGAGCGGTGGACAGCAGACCGACAGACGACGGAATAACGTTCCACTGGTACGACTATGCCGGAGATGGTCGGTACATCGTCACCGCTGGTGAAACCGTAAGTGCCCGTAGCGCTTCCACGGAAATGACGGAGGCCGAGATTGCACGCAATCTCGGCCTCGTCCTGCACCGGGTGATTCGCACTGGTTAGTCAGAACGATTCGAACTAGCTGGTGGTGCGGTGGAACCGACCGGGGCTTGCCTGATCCCTCGGCTTGACGATGATCTGATCGAGGTTCACATGTGACGGCCGCGACGCGACAAAACCGATGATCTCGGCGATGTCCTGCGCCACCAACGGTGTGATTCCCTCGTACACCTTGTCGGCCTTGTCCTGATCACCCTCGAACCGGACGAGTGAGAACTCCGTCTCGACGGCTCCCGGCGCGATTTCGGTCAGTCGAACGGGCTTGCCCAACAGTTCACCACGCAATGTCCGATGAAGGACGGCTTGAGCGTGCTTGGCGGTGGTGTAGCCCGAGCCGTTGTCGTATGCCTCCAGCGCGGCCACCGAGGTGATGGTCACGACCAGACCGTCACCCGAATCGATCAGCTTGGGCAGCAGTGCCTTCGTCACACGCAACGTGCCCAGAACATTGGTCTCCCACATCCACCGCCAGTCGTCCAGATCGGCGTCCAGGACTGTTGCCAGACCCTTTGCACCACCCGCGTTGTTGACCAACACGTCGACACGGGGGACCACGGCCGCGAACGCGTCGACGGAATCCTCGTCGGTGACGTCGAGTTCGAGAGCGGTACCACCGATTTCCTCGGCGATCTTCTCGAGACGATCGACGCGGCGAGCACCGATCACGACGTGGAATCCCTGAGCTGCCAGGGTGCGGGCGGTGGCCTCACCGATTCCGGAGCTGGCTCCGGTGACTACGGCGATGCGGGCATCGGAAGAAATGGTCATGATGCAATCGTAGGGCTAGTCGGCGGCATACTCTGCTTCCCGTTCGATGGATTCGATGTGACGACGCGGTACTTGTATCCGGCCGGGTGTGTAGGTGACGGCGCGCAGCGCGCCGCTGTACCGGAAGGGACCATGGCGTCGTCGTACCTCCCACGACACAGGTCCCCTGGCGTCGACACCGACCGAGATGCCGGTCCACGGCGCCATTCCCACCAGTTGTACTTGCTCGAGCAGCCGGCCCGCGTGAATGCCGTCGACGCTGACGTGGAGATCCCAACGCAACCGCGGTACCACCGTCACCGACAGCTCGATGCGTTCGGTGCCGAGCGCCAGCGGTCCGGCGTCGACAACGGAGTAGGAACCGAACGCGTTGTACCCGAGATGCAGGTGCCCGTCCTCGACGTAGAGAAGGTACCCACCCTGCGGATCGCCATGGGCGACAAGGACACCGGCGTCACCTTCGCGGTAACCGTCGAGTTCGACCGTGATGTCGAAGTCGCGGAACCCGATCAGCTTGGATGAGCGGTAGCGCTCCAGCGGGGGCGTTCCGGCAAGTAGTCGCACCGGGCGTGAGAGTGCTCCTTCCTCCGGACGGCGAACCGCGCCGACGGTATTGCCGAGTAGAGGAAACACGGTGTTCGCCCACGCCGAGTGGTCCCAGGCCTCGGCGAGTTCGCGAACCTTGTCGGGAAACCGTGATGCCAGGTCGTCGAGCTCGGTCGGGTCGGTGCGGACGTCGAACAACTGCCAGTGTGGTTTGTCTATGTCCGCTGGGGTGAGAGCCAGCAGTTTCCAGCCGTCCTTGTAGTAGCCACGGTTGCCGGTCATCTCGGTGTACTGCTCGGTGTGAGTGCTCGGAGCGGCAGACGAACGCAGAACGGGCGCGGAAGACACCCCGTCGAACTCTTTCACCGGGAGCCCGTTTCGCACACTGGGTGCGTCGATTCCGGCCAGTTCGAGCAGCGTAGGGGTCAGGTCGGTGACGTACGCGAACTGGTCGCGAATCCCGTTGTCGTCTGCTCCGGGTTTCAATCCAGCGGGCCAGGACAGGAGAAAAGGAACACGGATCCCGCCGGCAAAGGATTGCCCTTTGTAGAACCGGAACGGGGTGTTGGACGTCTGTCCCCATCCACGTGGATAGTGGACGCCCAATTCAGGGCCGCCGATGAGGGATTCGTCGTGGGGGACATCGCCCACCCAGTCCGGATCCTGAATATGCGCGAACTGTGCGAAGTAGCTTCGGGTTCCGTCCGAACCGCCCTCGGCGGTGCCGCCGTTGTCGGAGGTGAAGACGATGATCGTGTTGTCGAGCTCGCCGAGTTCGTCCAGGGTGTCGACGATGCGTCCGACGCTCTGATCGATCGAGTCGACCATCGCCGCGTACACCTCCATGTAGCGGG
Organism: uncultured Rhodococcus sp.; assembly: GCF_963525155.1. Classification (NCBI taxonomy): domain Bacteria; kingdom Bacillati; phylum Actinomycetota; class Actinomycetes; order Mycobacteriales; family Nocardiaceae; genus Rhodococcus; species uncultured Rhodococcus sp. The sequence goes on along the minus strand of NZ_CAURKP010000165.1, from coordinate 921 downwards.
CGAACCTGGACTGCACTTCCGGCGTGAGTGAATCCCATTCGGGGACGTCGAAGCCGGGTTCGGAGTTTCGCGGTGCTTGCTGCGTACCTTCCGGAAAGAGGCCTTGCACGAGCTGAGAGGCGAACCGCGACTCGCGGATTCGATCCCACCCTTCGTCGTAGCGGCCGCGGTATTTTTCCTGGTCGGCAGGCTTGGCCTGCAACGGTCCGTGCATGGCGACGTGTGCGAAGTAGAGGAAGAACGGCTTGTCCTGATCGTGGGCGCGGAGGTCCTTGATGTACCCGACCGCTTTGTCGGTCAGATCGTCGGTGAGGTAGTAGCCCTCGGGGTACTCGTCCACGTCGACCACAGAATTGTCGGAGATCAGTTGATTGGGATAGTAGAAGGAGTTGAGGCCTTCGAGTGAGCCGTAGTAGCGATCGAAACCGCGCTGCGTCGGCCAGGAGTCACGACTTCGTCCCGGGGCCAGGTTGGCGTCGCGTACGAGGTGCCACTTGCCGACGGCATAGGTCGCATAGCCCGCGCCGCGGAGGATTTCGGGGAGTGTCTGGACGTCGTCGGCCAATTCCAGACGCAGTCCGGGGTAGCCCGGATCGGCGTTGGCGACAAAGCCGTACCCGGCGCGGTGCGGATTCAGGCCGGTGAGAAGAGCTGCGCGCGACGGCGAGCAGAGGGGCGTCGTGTGATAGTTGGTCATCCGAATGCCCTGCGCGGCAAGGCGGTCGAGGGTGGGAGTCTCGATCTCGGAGCCGAACGGCCCGATGTCGCTGTACCCCATGTCGTCGATCAGAACCACGACGATGTTGGGTGATCCGGGAATCGGGGTCGTGGAGGTGGGCCACGACGGGGTCGAATCGGGTGCGGGGCGGCCGATTCGACCCGCGAAGCCTTCGGATCCGCGGGCGTGGGGGGGTGGGGCGG
>NZ_CAURKP010000164.1:0-11522 GCF_963525155.1 uncultured Rhodococcus sp. | reverse complement strand
ACAACGCCCTCTTCGAGTTCACGCTCGCCGAGAACCAAAGCGATTGCGGCACCCGAACGATCAGCTGCCTTCATCGAGCCCTTCACACCACGGTTTCCGTACGCCAGGTCGACGCGAATCCCATTGGCACGCAACTGATGTGCGATCTTCACCAGTGCGGCCTTCGCCTCGGCACCCATCGGTACACAGAAGACGTCGACACGCGCCGGTGGCGCAACTGACTTGCCCTCGGCCTCGAGCGCGAGAACCGTGCGGTCGACGCCGATTCCGAACCCGATGCCCGAGAGCGGCTGTCCACCCAGCTGTTCCATCAGACCGTCGTAACGACCACCACCACCGATTCCGGACTGCGCACCCAGTCCGTCGTGCACGAATTCGAAGGTTGTCTTGGTGTAGTAGTCGAGGCCGCGGACCATGCGCGGGTTGACGACGTACGGAACGCCCAATGCGTCCAGGTGCGCGAGCACCTCGTCGAAGTGCGCCTTGCAGCTCTCCGACAGGTGATCGAGCATGAGCGGTGCGCCGGCCGTCATCTCGCGTACATCCGGGCGCTTGTCGTCGAGCACGCGGAGCGGGTTGATCTCGGCGCGTCGACGCGTGTCCTCGTCGAGCGGGAGTGCAAAGAGAAACTCCTGCAGCAGTTCGCGATACTGCGGCCGGCAGGTGTCGTCACCGAGAGAGGTGATTTCGAGGCGGAAGCCGTCGAGCCCCAACGACCGGAATCCGGCGTCGGCGATCGCGATGACCTCAGCGTCGAGCGCGGGGTCGTCGATCCCGATGGCCTCGACGCCGACCTGCTGCAACTGGCGGTAGCGACCGGCCTGCGGGCGCTCGTAGCGGAAGAACGGGCCCGCGTAGCTGACCTTGACCGGCAACTGTCCACGATCGAGGCTGTGCTCGATGACCGCACGCATGACTCCGGCGGTTCCCTCGGGACGCAACGTCACCGAACGGTCACCGCGGTCGGCGAATGTGTACATCTCTTTGCTGACGACGTCGGTCGACTCACCGACACCGCGAGCGAACAGGCCGGTGTCCTCGAAGATCGGCAATTCGATGTGGCCGTATCCCGCCAACCTCGCGGCGCGCGTCAAACCGTCACGAACGGCGACGAATTCGGCTGACTGCGGCGGAACGTAGTCCGGAATGCCCTTGGGTGCAGAGAAGGTGCTGGCTTTACTCACGAGAGGTACTTTTCCTTATTCTTGTGCGCTGAGTCCAACGAGAAACGGATTCGAGCTTCGCTCGGCGCCGATCGAACTGTTGCCGCCGTGCCCGGGCAGGACCACTGTCTCGTCACCGAGTACCAATAGCTTGCGGGCGATCGAAGCGAGCAACTGCTCGTGATTTCCGCCGGGCAGGTCGCTGCGCCCGATGGAACCCTGGAACAGGGTGTCACCGGTGAACGCCAAATCCACGGGCCCGCTCTCGGTGTTCGCCTGGGTGCGGAACACCACCGATCCCTGCGTGTGCCCGGGTGTGTGGTCCACGACGAACGTCATTCCGGCCTCGGTGATCTTGTCTCCGTCGGCCAGTTCGATCACCTCGTCCGGCTCCACGAACGTCATGCCTTGAATGAATTCCTTCATCGTCGGGCCGATCCCCCGTGCCGGATCGCTGAGCATGTAGCGATCCTCGGGATGGATGTACGCGGGTACGGAATACCGCTCACAGACCTCGCGGGCCGACCACACGTGATCGAGATGACCGTGCGTCAGGAGGACCGCCGTGACCGACATGTCCTTGGAGTCCAGATATTCGAAGAGCGGCTCAGCTGCATCCTGACCCGGATCTACGACTACGCACTCGCACGCGTCGTCCTGAGCGAGTATGTAGCAGTTGGTTTGGAACATCCCGGCCGGAAAACCAGTGACGAGCACGGGGGCAACTCCTCTTCGAAGGGTGGAAACAAACAACACGCTGTCGGTTACAGCCTAAGCTGCTGCCCCGCCAGTAAGTTCTCAGGTTGCAATGGGAGACTCTGACGACGAGTAGAGCCGCTTGCCGAAGCCGACCCCCAGGGTGTCGCTCGGCCGGCCGACCACGATCCACCCGCGATACGGAGGACTACAGCAGTGCCGAGTAACGAGCAACGCCGCGAGGCGGCGAAACGCAAGCTCGAGCGTCAGCTCGAACGTCGCGCAGAACGTGCCCGCAAGCGCAAGCAGATGACGATAGCCGGAACTGCGCTCGGCGTGGTCGTCGTAGTCGGCGTCGTCGGTGGACTCATCTGGCTGAGCAACCGCAGCGACGACGACGCGAACACCACCAACACTGCTGCCGACGACTCGAGCCTCACGCCACAGACCGCGGGTGCAATGCCGGCCGGTCTGTCGACGCCACTGGCCGACACGGTTTCCTGCTCGTATCCAGCCGACGGCGCTACCGCGTCCAAGGCCAACAACCCTCCCCGTACCGACGGGATTCCCACCACCGCGCCGGACGCGACGCCGAGCATCAGCGTCGAGACCTCGCAGGGAAACATCGGGCTCACACTCGACGGAACAAAGTCTCCGTGCACGGTCAACAGCTTCGTGAGCTTGGCGCAGCAGGACTACTTCAACGACACCACCTGCCACCGCATGACGACGAGCCCCTCGCTCCAGGTGCTGCAGTGCGGTGACCCGTCGGGCACCGGCACGGGCGGACCGGGCTACGGATTCGACAACGAATTCCCCACCACGGCGTACTCCACCACCGACCCGGCAGCGCAAGAGGCCGTCACCTACGCGCGCGGCACGGTTGCGATGGCCAACACCGGGGCACCCGGTAGCAACGGCAGCCAGTTCTTCCTCGTCTACGGCGACTCACAACTCCCCCCGCAGTACACGGTTTTCGGCACGATCGACGAAACCGGGCTCGCCACTTTGGACAAGGTCGCGGCCGGCGGATCGACGCCAGAGGGTGACGGCAAGCCGAATCTGACCACCGACATCAAGACAGTAAGGCTCGACTGATGCGACGTAATCCTGTGATGCGCTTTCCTGTAGTTATTGCCGCCGCAAGCGCCGCGGCGCTGCTTCTGGCTGGTTGTTCCAGTGATTCCGGTAGCTCGGACTCGCCGTCCAGCACCTCCAAGGCGAAGACGACAACGGCTGCCATGCCGCCGCTCGACATGTCACAGTTCGACGCACTCCCGCCTGTCCCGACTCCGGCCTCGGCGACCGTCGACTGCTCGTACCCGAGCGCGGCGGGTGCAGCAAAAACCGTGAATCCGCCGAACTCCACGGGTGTGTCCACCGAGGGAACCGTCAACGTCGCGCTCACGACTACGGCCGGCCCGATCGGGATGGAACTGAACCGGGCGGAAGCCCCCTGCACGGTCAACAGCATCGTGAGCTTGACCGAGCAGAAGTACTTCGACGACACCCCGTGCCATCGACTCGTCACCACACCCGGTCTACAGATCCTGCAGTGCGGCGATCCCTCGGGCAAGGGCACGGGCGGACCAGGCTACGGCTTCGACAACGAGTACCCGACCACTGCCTACCCTGCTAACGATCCGGCACTTTCCTTGCCTGCCGTCTACCCCCGCGGCACGCTGGCAATGGCCAACTCGGGTAAACCGGGCAGCAACGGCAGTCAGTTCTTCCTCGTCTACGAGGATTCGGTCTTGCCGCCCAACTACACGGTCTTCGGAAAGATCGACGACGCCGGCCTGGCGACGATCGAGAAGATCGCGGCCGACGGCGACGACGGTGGCATGGGAGCAACCGGCGGCGGTGCACCCAACACCCCGATCACCATCGAGACTGCAGTAGTCGCCTGACCCCCTGTGCGCCTTTATTAACCGCCCGCGGTTAATAAAGGCGCACAGCAGTTTACGAGGCAGAGGTCACGCGGTAGACGTCGTAGACGCCTTCCACGTTACGAACCACGTTGAGAACATGACCCAAGTGCTTCGGGTCGCCCATCTCGAAGGTGAACTTGCTGATCGCCACCCGGTCGCCGGACGTGGTGACCGAGGCCGACAGGATGTTCACCTTCTCGTCTGCCAACGCCTTGGTGACGTCGGAAAGCAACCGATGACGATCGAGCGCCTCTATCTGGATCGCGACCAGGAACACCGATGTCGCTGACGGTGCCCATTCGACGTCGATGATTCGCTCCGACTGATCGTGGAGCGAGTTGGCGTTGGTGCAGTCGGTACGGTGCACGCTGACCGCGCCGCCACGCGTGACGAAGCCCAGAATCGAATCGCCCGGTACCGGCGTGCAACACTTCGCGAGTTTTGCCACCGTGCCCGGTGCTCCGGGAACCAGAATTCCGGAGTCACCCGTACTGCGGGTGCGCACCGGCATGGTCGACGGCGTCGAACGCTCGGCCAGTTCCTCCTCGACGGCGCCGACGCCGCCCAGATGAGCAACCAGTCGCTGCACGACGTGGTGCGCCGACACCTGACTCTCGCCTACGGCCGTGTACAACGCCGAGACGTCGGGATAGCGAAGTTCGTGCGCGATCGTGCTCATCGATTCGGCATTCATCAACCGCTGCAACGGAAGTCCCACACGGCGGACTTCCTTCGCGATCTGATCCTTGCCGGACTCGAGCGCCTCTTCGCGACGTTCCTTCGCGAACCACTGCCGGATCTTCGCCTTGGCACGCGGCGAGACGACAAACGTCTGCCAATCTCGGCTCGGCCCGGCGGTGGCAGCCTTCGACGTGAAGACCTCCACCACTTCGCCGTTTTCGAGAGTTCGTTCCAGCGCGACCAGTCGGCCGTTGACCCTGGCACCGATGCATCGGTGCCCGACCTCGGTGTGCACGGCGTATGCAAAATCGACGGGAGTCGATCCGGCGGGCAACGTGATGACGTCGCCCTTCGGCGTGAAGACGAAGATCTCCTTGACCGCGAGGTCGTAACGCAACGATTCGAGGAACTCCCCCGGATCGGCCGCTTCACGTTGCCAGTCGAGTAGCTGACGCATCCACGCCATGTCGTCGACCTCGGCGATGTCGCCCGCGTGCTTGCCCTTGGTCTCCTTGTACCGCCAGTGCGCGGCGATACCGAACTCGGCGGTCCGGTGCATGTCCTGGGTCCGGATCTGGACCTCCAGGGGCTTGCCTTCCGGTCCCACGACGGTGGTGTGCAGCGACTGGTAGACGCCGTAGCGCGGTTGTGCGATGTAGTCCTTGAAGCGTCCGGCCATCGGCTGCCACAGCGAGTGGACAACACCGACCGCGGCGTAACAGTCACGCACTTCTTCGCACAGAATGCGCACGCCGACCAGATCGTGGATGTCGTCGAAATCGCGGCCCTTGACGATCATCTTCTGGTAGATCGACCAGTAGTGCTTGGGCCGGCCCTCGACGATGGCATTGATCCGCGAGGCGGACAGAGTCGAGTTGATCTCGGCGCGGACCTTGGCCAGATAAGTGTCTCGAGAGGGCGCGCGATCGGCGACCAGTCGAACGATCTCGTCGTACTTCTTCGGGTGCAGGATCGCGAACGAAAGGTCCTCGAGTTCCCACTTGACGGTCGCCATTCCGAGCCGATGCGCAAGTGGCGCAATGACTTCGAGAGTCTCACGCGCCTTACGTGCCTGCTTTTCGGGCGGCAGGAATCGCATCGTGCGCATGTTGTGCAGACGATCCGCAACCTTGATCACGAGCACGCGAGGGTCCCGCGCCATCGCGATGATCATCTTGCGGATGGTTTCGCCCTCGGCTGCGGTGCCCAGAACGACCTTGTCGAGTTTGGTGACGCCGTCGACAAGGTGAGCGACCTCGTCACCGAAATCCTTGGTCAACTCTTCGAGTGAGTAACCGGTGTCCTCGACGGTGTCGTGCAGAAGGGCTGCGACGAGGGTAGTGGTGTCCATACCCAACTCGGCCAGAATGCTTGCGACGGCCAACGGATGCGTGATGTACGGATCGCCGGACTTGCGCCGCTGGCTCGAATGTCTGTCCTCGGCGACGTCGTACGCACGCTGGAGCAGCGCGAGGTCGGCCTTCGGATACAGCTCACGGTGGAGGCTGACCAACGGCTCGAGCACCGGGCGGATGGTGGCGTTGCGCTGACCGGTGATGCGTCGAGCAAGCCGAGCGCGCACCCTACGGGAGGCGGAAGCGGGCACGGCCAGATTCTGCCCACCCCGATTGCCGGTAGTTTGCGCAGATCCCGAATCGTCGGGCACCGCTGACTTCGATGGTGTCGTCTCCGGAGCCGGAACTGCACCCGACTCCTGCGACACTGCACCCGAGTTCTGTGATCGATCAAGATTCGACGTCATGTCGCCACCTCCTACCACCGAGTTGGTTGAGGCAACCGCCCTGCATCGGGTAATTGCCCTGGAGGTCTAACTCGACCCCCAGGAGACAACTTTAATACTCAGACCTTCACCAGTGATGTCAGTGGGTACTTCAAGAAGCGATCTCGACCGCGCAGTTCCTCGATCTCGAGCACCACTGCGACGCCGACGACGTTCGCTCCACCCAACTCGACCAACTGTACAGCCGCCTCGAGTGTCCCTCCGGTAGCCAGAACGTCGTCGATCACCAGAACATTCCGCCCGGTGAGATCGAAGCCGTTTGCGGGAATCTCGAGAGTCGAGGATCCGTACTCGAGGCTGTACGAACGAGAGAGCACCGGCGGCGGCAGTTTGCCGACCTTCCGCACGGCAACGACTCCCGCACCCATCTTCGCGGCCGCACCGGCACCGAGCAGGAATCCACGAGCATCGACGGCGGCGATCGTGTCGGCGTCCGGAGCACAGGCGACAAGGGCATCGAGCACGGCCCCGAACCCCTCGGCGTCGGCGAACACCGGAGTCAGATCGGCGAACCGAACACCGGGACCGGGAAAGTTGTCCGCCCAGCGGGTCAGCCGAACAACGGCGTCCCCGGCAGCCCGGTGGATTGCGATCAATTCTTCAGTCGTGTGCAAGGCAACACCATTCGAGACGCTCATCTGCGTAGTACCCATCTGTCCATGTTCCAGCCGGTAGCGGCCCGAGTCGGATTGACCAACACTGCCGACATGCCTGGAGCTACAGCGACAGTTCGTAGTTGATTGAACAGTGGAATCGTAGGCACCTGGGTCCACAGGATGTTCTCCGCCTCCACCGAGAGTCCCAATTGCGCACTCGTGCTCGCATCCACGTTCAACTGATCGATGATCTGATCGATCCTGGCATTTCCGTACGTACCGAGGTTTGCGCCGTTGCCCGATCGCAGCGCTCCGCGCGCGTCGATCATGCTCGCTGTTCCGCCTGCGCCGACTTTGCCTGCCATGCCGGAGAGCACGGCGTCGACTCCCCCACTCTGCAGACTCGCGGGATCGAAGCTGTCGCTACTTGCGTCCTCGACCGTGATTCCCGCCGGAGCACACGCGGCTTTCGCTTCGGAGACGATCTGCGCCCGCACCGGGTCCGGTGCGAGGTACCCGACCCGGACGGTCAACTGGTCGAGGTCGGCTTCCGACAACGACGTCTTCGCAGCCTCGATGTCGGCATTGGCGTACCGATCACCGTCGACCGCAGCGGCGTCGCTGTAAACGAGTGAATCCGGCGCCATCAGTCGCGAATCGACCACGCCGGAACCCAGACCCGCCTGCGGCGCATTCTCCGTCTGCCCGAACTTCTCGAACAGAGTCGTACGCGGAACACAATGCGCGAACGCTCGACGGGCGGCTTCGTCGCCCAGCGAACCAGAGGTCGCGAGAACGAACTGCTCGATCGACCGCGACGGAATCTGTTGGACGTCGAACCCGGACGGAGTACCGAGTTCGCCAGCCGAGCCGGAAGCGACGTCGACTACCTCGATCGAGTTCTTGTCGAGATCCTCGGTCAGATTCACACCACGTGGCCAGACGACGATGCGATCGGTCGCAGGCTTGTTGCCCCACCACCGCTCGTTCGCGACCAGCACCAGGCCGTCGTCGGTACTGTACGAGTCGATTCGATACGGACCAGCGGAGGGCAGTACGGAGGTGTCCACCTGACCTGGAGTCAGGTTCCACCCGGTGTTCCAGAAGTCCGCGATCTTCGACAACGCTTCGGTGTCACCGGCATTCACCGCGCTCACCACGTCGCTGACACCCGTGCGCTGCGTCACGACGTGTGAAGGCATCAACGCAGTCGCACCGAACAACGACCGCCAATCGGTGAACGATCGCCCGGGTTTGAAGAACACCGTCGCGTCCTTCGCCCCGCTCTGGCAGTCGATCCGGTCGATGTCCGCGTATCCGAGATTGTTCGCCGTGTCGAACATGGGCTTCACGGCACCATCGACGTCTTCGGTGAACTTGCCACTCGACGCCGCCCAGGTGAGGACGAGATCGTCACAGGACATCGGAATCCCGTCGGAGTACACGGACGCCGGATTGAGCTTGTACGAGACCGTGAGCACGTCACCGGGCAACTCAGACGCCGTTCCGATGTCGGTGTCGGAGACAGGTGCTCCGGCCGGGCCGGTGAACGTGAAGCCGGGAAGCACCCGGCCGAACGCGGCCATCGCCCCGGACACCGATCCAGCTGTCGTGTTGGCGTTGTACGTGGAGATGGAGTTGTCGATGGCATATCCGATGGACGGAACCTGCTCGGCGCTTTCCGAGCAGGCCGCCAACGAACCCGCAGCCACAGCGGTGGCCGCAACGAACGTCATCGATCGAACCAGTGTGCGTGTTCTTGGGAGCATGTTCAGTGCCCCTTCTTGTTTCGCTTTCCGGTCGGCCGCGCACCCGGCTGCGGAGCAACCGGCGCACGGCGTGCAACTGGTGCGCCGACGGCAACCGTCTGCGTACCCTTCTCGGCCAGCGTAGCCCGGCGCGAGAGCACCTTACGAGTGTGCGCGGCAACGGGTCCCCAGCGTTCCTTCATCGACACCAGGAGCGGCGTCGCGAAGAAGATCGAGGAGTACGCACCCACGATGATGCCGACGAGCTGAACGAGCGCAAGGTCCTTGAGTGTGCCGACGCCGAGCATCCAGACCGCGACGACCATCAGAGCGATCACCGGGAGCACACTGATGACGGTCGTGTTGATCGATCGCATCAAGGTCTGATTCACCGCGAGGTTGGCCTGCTCGCCGTACGTCCGGCGCGTCAGATGCAGAACACCGCGGGTGTTCTCTTCGACCTTGTCGAACACCACCACGGTGTCGTACAGCGAGAAGCCGAGAATGGTGAGCAAACCGATCACCGTCGCGGGTGTCACCTCGAAACCGACGAGCGAGTAGACGCCGGCGGTGACGATGATGTCGAAGAACAACGCGACGATCGCAGCTACCGCCATGTCCCGCTCGAAGCGGATGGCGATGTAGATACTCACGATCACCAGGAACACAATCAGCGCGATCAGCGCCTTCTTGGTGATCTGGCCGCCCCAGGTTTCACTCACGTCCGCAAAACTGATGGCTTGCGCCGACGGGTTCCCGTTCTTGTCCTTGGGCTGGAACTCGTCGAAGAGCGCCGACTGAAGATCGTTGATCTGCGTCGCGTTCAACGTCTCCGACCGGATCTGCACGGTTGCGCTGGCACCCGAGCCGACTGTCTGCACGCTGACCGGTTCGAACCCGAGCGTGTCGGAGTAGACGGTTTCCACCGCCGACGTCTCGACTCCGCCCTCGGCCGGGAACTGAATGCGTGATCCGCCTTCGAAATCGATACCGAAGGTGAAGCCGCGCAGGATGATGCTCAGCAGCGCAATGGCGACCAGAGCGCCGGTCAGTCCGTAGTAGAAGCGACGCTTGCCGACGACCTCGAACGCACCCGTTCCGGTGTACAGCCGCGAGAGCCAGCTGTGCTTGGGCATCGCGCCCTGATCGACGCCTGAGTCGGTGATCTCCGACCGGGCCGCCGCATCGGCGGATTCGGCGGCGGAACTGTTGGTGGACCCCACCGGGGAGTTGTTGGACTCGCTCATGCTCGTGTCTCCTTAGCCGACGCAGCGGCGGCAACCTTACGTTCGCGGGCAACCTCTTGCACTGCGCCGAGACCGTTGACGCTGGGCTTGGACCAGAACGCCGAACGGGACGCCATGCTGACCAGTGGCCACGTCACGAGGAACACGACAATCACGTCGAGAATGGTCGTCAGACCCAAGGTGAAGGCGAAGCCGCGCACCTGTCCGACCGCAAGCACGTACAGAACTGCGGCGGCGATGAAGCTCACCGCGTTGCCGGAAAGAATTGTTCGGCGTGCTCTTGCCCAACCGCGTGGCACCGCCGAGCGGAAGCTACGGCCCTCACGCATTTCGTCCTTGATGCGTTCGAAGAACACGACGAACGAGTCGGCGGTCATACCGATACCGATGATCAGACCAGCCATGCCGGCCAAGTCGAGCGTGAAGCCGATGTATCTGCCGAGCAGAACCATGATCGCGTAGACCATGACTCCGGAGAGAATCAGCGACAACGCCGTCAGAACGCCGAGCATGCGGTAGTAGACGAGGCAGTACAGCAGAACGAGAACGAGACCGACCGCGCCGGCGATCAATGCCGCCTGCAGTGAGGCCAGGCCGAGCGTGGCCGAGACCGTCTCGGCCTCAGAGGCTGCGAACGAGAGCGGAAGCGAACCGTACTTCAGTGTGTTGGCAAGTTCTTTGGCACTCTCGGCAGTGAAACTGCCCGTGATCGAGGTGGCGCTACCCGCAGGCGTTGCACCTTGAATCGTGGGAGCGCTGACGACCTTCGAGTCGAGCGTGAACGCTGCCTGCTTGCCGATGTTGGCTGAGGTGAACTCGGCCCAGGTGTTGCTGCCGGTCGTCTTGAACGAGAGGCTGATCTCGTGGCGCGACTGCTGCGAGTTGAAGACCGAAGACGCGTCGGCAATCTCCTGTCCGTCGATGATCGAAGGACCGAGGAGATAGATGTTCAGTCCGTCTTGCGAGCAGGCGACCAGCGGCAGGGTCGGGTCGTCGTTTCCACGGAGCGGATCCGCGACGGAGCAGTCGAGGTTCGCCACTGCTTGCTGCTGCACTGTCGGATCGCTGCTCTGCCGGAGGGCGCGCGCTGCGGCGATTTCCGCTGCTGCTGCGTCGCCTTCGTCGGTGCCGTCGCTCGGCGCGTCCCCGGTAGGGGCCGGAGTCGTTGTCTGCGGCGCGGGCGTTGCCTCGGGAGTAGTCGGGTCCTGAGCCAGGAACGGACGGTTCTGCGGCGTCTGCGTCCCGTCAGCGGGTGCTTCGGGGGCCGGTGCATCAGTGGCCGGAGTTTCGGCCGCCGGCGCCTCAGGCGTAGCTGTCCGATTCGCGTCACGGGTGGCGACGTCGATCGAACCCGTCACCGGGCGGATGTACAGACGAGCGGTCTGGCCGAGCGAGCGAGCCTGCGCACTGTCGTCGCCGGGAACGGTGATGACGAGGTTGTCACCGTCGACAACGACCTCGGAACCGGAAACGCCGAGACCGTTGACGCGGGTCTCGATGATTTCCTGAGCCTGCTTGAGACTGTCCTGACTGGGAGCGCTGCCGTCCGGGGTACGAGCGGTCAACGTGACGCGCGTTCCACCCTGCAGGTCGATGCCGAGTTTCGGCGTGGCCGACTTGTCTCCAGTGAAGAACACCAGGGCATACAGTGCCACTACC
>NZ_CAURKP010000163.1:0-11537 GCF_963525155.1 uncultured Rhodococcus sp. | reverse complement strand
ATTCCCCAACGCTGCCGGCGAATGCTTGGCGTAAGAACTCCCCGAGAGATCGACTCCCACCACCGCCCCCGAGGCGTCGACGACGATTTCCACGCTGCCGTCACTCGAACGCGCGCTCGCCGTCGCTCGAGCGATCCTCTCCTGCAAGTCCGCCAGCGATCGAGTCCGCTCCAACAGAACGTGCTGCATCGAATCGATCTGAGCCCGAAGTACTTCGACTTGCCCCCGCATCGAACCAACATCCGCTGCACTCACGATGGCCCCCACCTTCGATAGATCGTGACACCTGATTCAGGCGCTCACGAGGTTCGACGCGAGAGGTGGCCGATCGGTTCCGTCAGCGTGAACGAAGCACGGGCGGATCGAATGCCTTGACCGGCGGCAGGGCCCCGTCGAATTTCTCGATCTGCACCAGAACGTGCTGGCCGGTGCACCCGTGCGAGAGTGACGACGTACCGATGTCCGGTGTCAGAACGTTGGGATTGCCGTGCACACACAGAGAGTCGGGATCGGCAGGATCGAGCGGGTCGTACCAGGCACCGGTGGAAAGTTGGACGACGTCGCTCCGCAAGTCCGAGTCGACGATCACACCAGCAAGGCACGCTCCGCGATCGTTGAACACCCGCACCACGTCTCCTGCCGAGACGCCGCGCGCGGCCGCTGCATCGGGGTGCATACGAATCGGCTCGCGTCCCTGAATCTTCGACGCCTGGCTCGCAGCGCCGTGATCGAGTTGGCTGTGCAGACGCGTCTTGGGCTGATTGGCGATCAGGTGAAGCGGGAATTGCGAGGCTCGCGGTCCACCCAGCCACTCGTCGGGCTCGTACCAGCGCGGATGCCCGGCGCAGTCGTCGTAGCCGAAGGACTCGATGGTCTCGGAGAAGATCTCGATCTTCCCACTCGGAGTCGAGAGCGGATATTTCTCGGGATTCTCACGGAAGTCACCGAAGAGCACGAGGTTGTCTTCGGTTCGCATCCGGTAGTGCCCTTCTGCCCAGAAGTCCTCGAACGTCGGTGTGTTGCCGCCGTCTGCATCGACGAACGGTCGCCATTGACCGTAGAGATGCTCGATCCACTCCTGTGAGGATCGCCCCTCGGTGAACTGTTCCCCGAATCCGAGCGCAGAAGCCAGAGCGGCAAACGTGTCGTAGTCGTCACGCGAGTTCTGGAAAGGTGGAACGACCTGCTGCATCGCGACCAGTAGCGGGTCGTTTCGAGTGCAGCTCAGGTCATTTCGTTCGAGCGAGGTGGTCGACGGGACCACGATGTCGGCGTTGCGGGCCATCGGCGTCCAGTACGGATCGTGAACGACGATCGTGTCCGGACGCGCAAATGCCCGTCGCAACCTCGGGAGATCCTGATGGTGGTGAAACGGATTGCCACCGGCCCAATAGACCAACCGGATGTCGGGATAGGTCAAGCGTCGGCCGTCGTAATCGAACTCCTCCCCGGGCGAAAGCAGCAGGTCGGAAATCGCGGCTACCGGAATGAAATCCGACACCGGATTCACACCTTGCGAGAAGGTCGGCAAGGGATACGGCACCGGAGCCAGACCCGGCTCGTTCATCGAACCGTAGCCGTGCCCGAAACCTCCACCCGGAAGCCCGAATTGGCCGAGCATCGCTGCGAGTGTCACGCCCATCCACGGTGCCTGTTCACCGTGTTTGATGCGTTGCAACGACCACGTGACGGTCACCAGCGTCCGGCCAGACACCATTCTCCGAGCCAGGTCGGTGATGAACTCCGCCGACACACCGGAGATCTTCTGCGCCCAGCGCGGATCCTTCGCTACACCGTCGGAACGTCCGAGCAGGTAGTCCTCGAAGCGTTCGTAACCGACGCAGAAACGGCCCAGGAAATCGCGATCGTGCAGGTCCTCCGACGCCAGGACAAACGCCAGGGCAAGCATGATTGCAACGTCGGTTCCCGGAACGGGTGCGATCCACTCGCAGTCACCCTCGACGTCGTCACGCAACGGACTGAAGGAGACGATCTTTCCGCCGCGGGCACGAAACGCGTCGAGCGCCCCGCGCGTCGGATGATCACTCGTACCACCGGCATTGACTCCGGTATTCTTGATCGGCACTCCCCCGAACGAGACGAGGAGATCGGAGTGCTTCGCGATGACGTCCCACGACGTGGAGCGCGCGAACAACTTCCAGTGCGTTCCGACCACACGCGGCATGATGACGCCGGTGGCACCGAGCGAGTAGCTGTGAACTGACTTGGTGTATCCACCCAGCTGATTCAGAAATCGGTGAACTTGGCTCTGCGCGTGATGGAATCGGCCGGCGCTGGCCCAGCCGTACGAGCCGCCGAAGATCGCGTTGTTTCCGTGCGCGTCGACCACGCGACGCAGTTCACGCGAGAGGAGTTCGGTCAGTTCGTCCCAGGAGACCGAGACGAATTCGTCGGCTCCGCGTCGGTCGCTGGGACCAGGCCCGTTCTCGAGCCAACCGCGGCGCACCGCCGGGCCCGAAACGCGAGCCCGACTGCGCACCGAACCGGCGAGGTTCCCGAGCATCGGCGAGGGATTCGAATCACCCTCGTACGGATGCACGGCGGTCACCTCGCCTGCGACCGATTCGGCGGTGAACATTCCCCAATGGGACATGTGTTGACGACGCCGGTTCGGTGCAGTTGTCACAGAAACTACTTTCGAAGTAGATCAGGGTAGGGAAAGGACCAGCTTCTCGATGTCCACGCGCGGCCCGGTGAAGAACGGCACCTCTTCGCGAACGTGCAAGCGAGCTTCGGTGGCACGCAGATCGCGCATCAGATCGACGATACGGATGAGCTCAGGCGCTTCGAACGCGAGAATCCACTCGTAGTCCCCCAGAGCGAAGGCCGGGACCGTGTTGGCGCGAACGTCCTTGTACGAACGAGCAGCCATACCGTGATCGGCGAGCATCTTGCGACGCTCCTCGTCGGGGAGCAGGTACCACTCGTACGAGCGGACGAACGGGTAAACGCAGATGTAGTCGCCCGGATCCTCACCCGCGATGAACGAGGGCACGTGGCTCTTGTTGAACTCCGCGGGGCGGTGCACCGCCGAGTTACTCCAGATGGGAGCACTGGCCTGTCCGAGGACGGTGGTGCGGCGGAAATCCGCGTACGCGGCCTGCAGTTCCTCGATGCTGGCCGCGTGGGTCCAGATCATGAAGTCCGCGTCGGCGCGCAAGCCGGCGACGTCGTAGATGCCGCGAACCACGACGCCCTTGTCTTCGAGACCCTCGAAGAACAAGCGGGCGTCCTTGACCGCAGCTTCCCGATCATCGCCCAGCACACCGGGTTCCACCTGGAACACGGAGAACATGAGGTAACGGATTTCAGAGTTCAGTTTGTCGAAATCAAGGCGTGCCATGGGTCTATCGTGCCACTCGCTCGAATATCCGTGTAGCCGCCGTCGTGCCGACTGCGACACACGCCGGAACCCCGACGCCGTGCAGCCACGACCCGGCCAGGGCGAGGCCGTCGAACTGCGTCATCCCGGACTCGATTTCAGCCACGATTTTCGTGTGACCTGGGGCGTATTGGGGAAGACCTCCGTGCCACCGCTGTACGAAGGTCGCGCCTGGCTCCTCGGTGATTCCGGTCACGGTCTCGAGATCGGCGCGCGCGAAGTCGATCAACTCACCATCCGGCCGGTCGACGATCTCCGATGCACCGAATCGACCGAACGACACCCGAACGAGGTGCTCACCGCGATCAGCGAGGTGTGTCCACTTTCGGCTCGACAGCGTGAACGCCTTGGCGGTCAGGTCGGCGTCGGTGGCTACCAGGATTCCTGAATTCTGCGGAAGTTCGACCTGCCCGGACAACCGGAGCGCCACCACCGCGGACGACGCCAGTTCGATCCGAGCGACGGTACTCGCAACATCCGCATCGACTCCGGCCAACAGCGCCGCCGCGCGCGGCGCCGGGACGGCCAGAATCACCGCGTCGACGCTTCCGAGCGGATCGACGTTCCAACCAGCCCCGTCGCTGCGCAACCCAGAAGCCTCGCCACGGACGAAGGTCGCGTCGGCGGCCTGCTGCAGCGCATCGAGCAGGATGCCGTACCCGTCTCTGAGCGCTCCGAACACCGGCCCCGGTGCAGGCGTCGGCAATGCGGCTGCGACTGCATCCGTGAGGCTCCGAGAGCCCGCATCGAGGGCCGCAGCGAGTGTCGGCAAAGCTGCACGCACGCCGATGGTCTCCGCCAGCCCCGAGTACACCCCACCGAGAAGCGGATCCACCGATCGGCTGACCACCTGATCACCGAATCGCTGCGAAACCAGTTCGGCAACACTGCAATCGGAACCGCGGGTCCACTCCAGCGGGACGCCGGCCTCGGCCGCTATGCGCGCCAGGGTCTGCTCGTCGACAAGATCTCGAACCGACTCCGCCGAAGCCGGGATTCCCATCAGGGTTCCGGTCGGCAACCGATTCAGTGAGCCCTGAGACCAGATCAACGGACTCAGGCCCGCGGGATAGACGATCTGATCGGTCAGTCCCAGCTCGGCGAGAAGCGCGGGAACCTCGGGCCGACGAGCGATGAAAGCCTCGGCACCGATGTCGATCGGTCCGCCGCCCAGATCAATCGTTCGCAGCTTCCCGCCCAGCCGCGGTGAGTCGTCGACGATCGTGATGTCGGCCTCGGAGCCCAGACTGCGCCGAAGCCGGTACGCGGCAACCAGACCGGAGATTCCGCCTCCGATCACCGCGACCGACGGCCGAGTCGTTGTCACAGCGAGTGCACCAGCTCCACCGCCGAGGTGATCGCCGTGGGATCGGTGTCGGGAAGAACTCCGTGGCCGAGGTTGAAGATGTGGCCGATGGCACCGGCCTCGATCGCGCGGTCCCCTTCGGCGGCGATCCGGCGCACCTCGCGATCGATCACCTCGGGGCCCGCGAACAGTACGGCGGGATCGAGGTTGCCCTGCAGTGCCTTGCCAGGACCGACACGACCAGCCGCGACGTCGAGCGGGATCCGCCAGTCGACACCCACGACATCGGCGCCTGCCTCCCCCATCGCGCCGAGGAGTTCACCGGTTCCGACACCGAAGTGGATGCGCGGAACGCCGGCAGCAGCAACCTCGGCGAATACGCGCTCGGAATGCGGGAGAACAAATTCCCGGTAGTCGGCCAGCGAGAGCGCGCCGGCCCACGAGTCGAACAGCTGGACCGCGTCGACGCCCGCCTTGAGCTGCGCCTGCAGGAAGCAGATCGTGGTGTCGGCCAAACTTCCGAGCAACGCGTGCCAGGTCTTCGGATCGGAGTGCATGAGCGCTTTGGTCTTCTCGTGGTTCCGGCTCGGACCACCTTCGACCAGATACGACGCCAGAGTGAACGGCGCTCCGGCAAAGCCGATCAGCGGCGTGGAGCCCAACTCGGTGGTGAGAAGCCGAACGGCCTGTGCGATTGCGCCTACCTCTTCGGGGACCAGTCGCGGGAGTGCTGCAACGTCGGCGATGGAGCGAATCGGATTGGCGACCACCGGTCCGACGCCGGCAACGATGTCGAGATCGATTCCCGCGGCTTTGAGTGGAACGACGATGTCCGAGAACAGGATTGCCGCGTCCACGTCGTGACGGCGCACCGGTTGCATCGTGATCTCACAGACCAGCGCCGGATCGAAACAAGATTCCAACATGCCGATCCCGGCGCGGATCTCGCGGTACTCCGGCAACGAACGCCCGGCCTGACGCATGAACCACACCGGCCGTCGACTCGGAGTGCGTCCGGTCGCCGCGGCAAGCAACGGTGCGTCGGGCAAGACTCGCCGAGCGCTGTATTCCGCCGACCCGGTAATGCCTGAATTCATGTTGTCCAACCCGCTCATCAGTCCTCGCGCTCTCCGCCAACGTGTGTCTTCGATCGACTCAATGCTGCCACGTCCCACACTCGGGATCGGACACCCGAGCGGTTCGTGAGCGGCCACACACCCGAGCCACTCTCGGTCGGCGCGCCTCCACCTCCCCGCCCGCATCCCCGACTAACGTCCTGACCTGTGACGACATCCGGATCGACAGCCGACCCGGCCGAGTTCCGTGCCGCCGTGGAGGCGATGACCGCTGCGCGGGTTCGGCCCGAGATAGAGGTCGGTCCCATCCGCCCGCCGCAGCGTCTCGCTCCGTACAGCCACGCGGTGGGGGCCGAGGTTCTCCACCCGGACTCCGACGTCGTGGCCGAGCAGTCCGAAGGTGACGCTTTCGGCCGCCTGATCCTGTTGTTCGATCCGGACGGCGACGAGGCGTGGAACGGCACCATGCGGTTGGTGGCGTATATCCAGGCCGATCTCGACGAAGCCGTCGCCGCGGATCCACTACTTCCCGAAGTAGCCTGGAGTTGGCTGGTGGACGCTTTGGAGGCCGGACCGGAACCTTTTGTGGCCCTGGGCGGTACGGTCACAGCTACAACTTCCGTGCGGTACGGCGACATCGCCGGGCCTCCGCGAGCCCATCAACTGGAGTTGCGAGCGTCCTGGACTGCAACTTCGTCCGAATTGGCTCACCACGTCGAGGCTTTCTGCGAGGTTCTCGCGTACGCGGCGGGGCTTCCGCCTGCCGGGATAACCACGCTGTCGCGGCAGAACGACTGACTCTGCTATTCGTTTGAGCATTCCCCCGGAAAAATACTAGAACCTGTTCTAGAATGAGTCATGCAACGTCTCAGCGGACTCGACGCGACCTTCCTCTACTTGGAAACACCGACCCAGCTATTGCACGTTTGTGGACTTGTCCTGCTCGACCCCACGACCATCCCGGGCGGCTACGACTACCGGAAGCTGCTTCGCGAGTTGGACTCGCGGATGGCCACCATGCCGACCTTCCGGCGCAAACTCAAAGATTCCCGTCTCAATCTCGACTACCCCGTATGGGTCGACGATCACGATTTCGACATCGAGCGGCACTGCCACCGGACCGCGGTACCTGCTCCCGGCACACACGCGGAACTGGCAGAGCTCGCCGGACACATCGCGAGTCAACCGCTGGATCGTTCCCGACCGCTGTGGGAGATGTGGGTCATCGAGGGACTTGCCGACGGACAGATCGCCGTCATGTCGAAGATCCATCACAGCGCTGCCGACGGTGTCACCGGCGCGAACATCCTGGCTCAGCTGTGCAGTCTCGAACCGGATTCACCGGCGCTCGTGGATCCCACAGCACAGGGTGCGGGCGACGCGGGAACGCTGGACATCGCCATCGGCGGACTCATGGCCGTCATCGCCCGACCCGCAAGAATTGCCCGTCTGGTCCCGGGCGGAATCGCCATGCTCCCGAAGTGGGTGACGCGTGCACGAAAGGGTGAAGCGATGCCTGCTCCGTTCACCGCGCCGCGGACCTCGTTCAACGGCGCGATCACCGGTCACCGCAACGTCGCGTTCAGCCAACTCGATCTCGCGAAGGTCAAAGCCGTCAAGGACCGTCACGGCGTCAAGGTCAACGACGTGGTTCTCGCGCTCTGCGCCGGGGCACTGCGTAAGTATCTGGAGGACCGGGACGAACTGCCGGAGGACTCCCTCGTCGCCATGGTGCCGGTGTCGGTCCACGGCAAATCCGATCGTCCGGGCACGAACCAGATCTCGGGCATGTTCACGCAACTCGGCACCCAGATCGCCGATCCGGTCGAACGCCTGCACGCAATCAGCGATTACAACGCCACCTCGAAGAACCACAACGAGGCTCTGGGCGCGAACATGCTCCAGGATTGGTCGCAGTTCGCTTCGCCGGCGGTGTTCGGCGCCGCCATGCGCGTGTACTCGTCGCTCAAACTCGCCGAGCGTCACCCCGTCGTGTCCAACCTGGTCGTGTCGAAGGTGCCTGGACCGCCGGTCCAGCTCTACTTCCTCGGGTCCCAGATCAAGGGACTGTTCCCGCTCGGCCCGGTCTTGCACGGAGCAGGTCTCAACGTGACGGTGATGTCTCTCGACGGAAAACTCGACGTCGGCATCGTCAGTTGCTCCGATCTGGCCCCCGAATTGGACCAGCTCGCGCAAGGTTTCGGAGCCGCACTCGACGAACTGTTCGACGCTGAGGTGACAACCCCGGCCCCGACTGCGACGTAGAGTCAGTGACCATGTCCGAAGTCACCGATGATGCAACCGAGCCCACCTCCGACGTAGTTCCGCTGCTCGTTCCGCGTGACGGAGTTCCGGACGTCATCACCACTGCCGCCGGTGTCGCCGACGCCGCGGCCGCGCTGGCCTCCGGCCACGGCCCGCTCGCCGTGGACGCCGAGCGCGCATCCGGATTCCGCTATTCGGCACGGGCGTACCTGATCCAGCTTCGACGCGAAGGAGCAGGATCGTTCCTGCTCGACCCGATTCCGACAGCGCAAGACCTGCAGCCGTTGGCCGAGGTGATCAACCCGTTGCAATGGGTGCTGCACTCTGCCGATCAGGATCTCCCCGGCCTCGCCGAACTGGGCCTGACGCCGGCCGAGCTGTTCGACACCGAACTGGCCGGACGACTGGCCGGGTTCGAGCGAGTCGGACTCGCCGCGATCGTGGAACGAACCCTGCGAGTGGAACTTCGCAAGGGTCACGGGGCTGCGGACTGGTCGACACGTCCGCTGCCGGACGCCTGGTTGAACTACGCCGCCCTCGACGTCGAAGTGCTTCTCGAACTGCGCGACGCAATGGAAGCCGAACTCGAATCCCAAGGCAAGCTCGAGTGGGCGAAGGAAGAGTTCGAGTACATCCGTCTGGCCGGCCCGCCCAAACCCAAACCGGACCGCTGGCGTCGTACGTCGCACATCACCTCACTCAAGACCACCCGTCAGTTGGCGGCGGTACGGGCGCTGTGGCAGGCGCGCGAGGATCTCGCACGCAAGCGCGACGTGTCTCCGAGTCGGGTTCTTCCTGACTCCGCGATCATCGATGCCGCTCTCAAAGATCCTCGGTCGCTGGATGCGCTCCGCTCGCTTCCCGTCTTCGGCGGACCACGTCAACGCCGGTATTCGCGTATTTGGATGGACGCACTGGAAGCCGCGCGCAGGCTCCCCGACAGCGAGCTTCCGCCGAAAACCCCGCCCATCGTCGGGCCGCCCGCTGCCGGCCGTTGGGCCCGCCAGGATCCAGCGGCGGCTGATCGGTTGACCGCGGCGCGCGCAGCACTGTCGGACCTGAGCAAAGAGGTTTCGGTGCCCGTGGAGAATCTGCTCCAACCCGACCTGGTCAGGCGCCTGTGCTGGGACTGGAAACTGGAACCCGACTCGGACATCGCCGAAGTCGAGAGTGCGATCGAGACCAAGCTCACTTCCGGTGGCGCACGTGGCTGGCAACGCACTTTGACCGTTCCCGTCCTCGCCGAGGCACTGAACTCCGTGGTCCCGGCCGAGCCCGAAGTGGAAGAGCCGGAATCCTGACCTGACCCCGGTGTGAGGTTGGAGCAATTCGGCACGTTAAGTTACCGGTCAGTAATGGGCAGTAGTACGCTCGATACGAGGCCGGACGCCTGGCCGTGATCGCCGAACCAACGTCTCACCGCCCTTCGGTGCGGTGGGCAGCTCCATCAGGAGGAATTCGCGTGGCTCCATCCACAAACACCCCACGCAACGTCGTCTTCGTCGACGGCATTCGCACCCCGTTCGGCAAGGCCGGCCCGAAAGGCATGTACGCCGACACGCGCGCAGACGATCTCGTCGTCAAGGCGATTCGTGAGCTGCTTCGCCGCAACCCGCAGCTCGATCCCGCACGGATCGACGAAGTTGCCGTTGCAGCCACCACGCAGACCGGCGACCAGGGCCTGACCATCGGCCGCACCGCTGCGATCCTCGCCGGTCTCCCCGAAACCGTTCCAGGATTCGCCATCGACCGCATGTGTGCCGGCGCGATGACCGCCGTCACCACCACCGCGTCGGGCATCGGCTTCGGCCAGTACGACGTCGTGATCGCCGGTGGCGTCGAGCACATGGGTCACCACCCGATGGGTGAGGGCGCAGACCCCAACCCGCGTTTCCTCGCCGACCGCCTGGTCGACCCGAGCGCCCTCGTGATGGGTAACACCGCCGAAAATCTGCACGACCGGTTCCCGACCATCACCAAGGACCGCACGGACGCCTACGCCGTCAACAGCCAGAACAAGTACGACGCTGCCAAGAAGGCCGGCTTCATCGCCGACACCCTGGTCCCCGTCGCCACCCGCAGTTCCGCGGGCTGGGGTCTGGCCACCGAAGACGAGCCGCCGCGCCCCGGAACCACCGTCGAAGATCTCGCGAAGCTCAAGACGCCGTTCCGCCCGGCCGGACGCATCACCGCCGGTAACGCAGCCGGACTCAACGACGGTGCCACCGCAGCACTGCTCGCCGGTGAGGACACCGCAGCCGAGCTCGGCCTGCCGGTCGGCATGCGCATGGTGGGCTTCGCCTACCAGGGCGTCGACCCCGCCGTCATGGGCATCGGCCCGGTTCCCGCCACCGAGAAGCTGCTGGCTCGCACCGGCCTCAAGATCGAGGACATCGGACTGTTCGAGATCAACGAGGCGTTCGCGGTTCAGGTTCTCGCGTTCCTCGAGCACTACGGCATCGCCGACGACGACCCGCGCGTCAACCAGTGGGGCGGCGCCATCGCGTGTGGCCACCCTCTCGCTTCCTCGGGCGTTCGCCTGATGACGCAGCTCTCCCGCCAGTTCGCGACGCGTCCCGACGTGCGCTACGGCTTGACCACCATGTGCATCGGCCTCGGCATGGGCGGCACCGTCATCTGGGAGAACCCGAACCACGCTGACTACCAGGCAGGAGTCAACTAAATGTCTGATATTGCAACAGCATTCGCCGACGAGGTCGTGACGAACGCCTACACGAAGATCATCTCGGTCCCCGGCATCGAGGGCCCGTTTGCACTGATCACCCTCGACAACGGCTTCGACCACACCAAGCCGTCGTCCTTCGGTCCCGGTGGACTCGCAGCATTCGACGCCGCCCTCGACGAAGCCTTTGCCGCCAACCCGGTTGCCATCGCCGTCACCGGCAAGCCGTTCATCTTCGCCGCCGGCGCGGATCTCAAGGGTGTTCCCGCGATCACCTCTCGTGAGCAGGGACTCGAGCTGGGCCGCTTGGGCCACAAGGTGTTCCGACGCCTCCGTGAGTCCGCCGTTCCCACGTTCGCCTTCATCAACGGCGTCGCCCTGGGCGGCGGCCTCGAAGTAGGCCTGCACAGCCACTACCGCACGGTTGCCGCCAACGCGGGCGCGCTGGGCCTTCCGGAAGCATTCCTCGGTCTGGTCCCCGGTTGGGGCGGAACGCAGTTGCTCCCCAACCTCGTCGGCCCGTCGAACGCCGTCTCCGTGGTTATCGAGAACTCGCTGAACCAGAACAAGGTGCTCTCCCCCAAGAAGGCACTCGAACTCGGCGTCGTCGACGTCGTTCTCGATTCCGCCGACTTCATCGAGCAGTCCCTCGACTGGGCGTCGCAGGTCCTCGCCGGCACAGTGACCCCCGCTCGCCCCGAGATCGATCGTGGCCAGGGCTGGGACGACGCGATCGCTCGCGCGAAGGCGATCGTCGACGGCAAGACCAAGGGCAACGCTCCCGGCGCCGTCAAGGCCGTCGAG
>NZ_CAURKP010000162.1:0-11549 GCF_963525155.1 uncultured Rhodococcus sp. | reverse complement strand
CGCAGCACCGACATCACCGATGCCGCCTCGCTCGACAAGGGCTTCGCGGCCGAGGACGAGGCTCTTGCCGACCTCCTCCTGACGGACGAACTCCGCGCGGGTCTGTACGCCTTCGATCTGGTGAACAAGCGCGCCAAGCGTCCCGCCGGAGCACCCGACCGCTCGCTCGCTCGTAAGGTCAGCGGCGTCGGCATCGTCGGCGCCGGCCTCATGGCCAGCCAGCTCGCGCTGCTCTTCGTCCGCCAGCTCAAGGTGCCGGTCATCCTGACCGACATCGACCAGGAACGCATCGACAAGGGTGTCGGCTACGTCCACACCGAAATCGAGAAGCTCCAGGGCAAGGGGCGCCTGTCCCCCGACGCTGCGAACCGCCTCAAGGCGCTCGTCTCCGGTTCCCTCGACAAGGCCGCGTTCGCCAAGACCGACTTCGTCATCGAAGCCGTCTTCGAGAACATGGACGTCAAGAAGAAGGTCTTCGCGGAACTCGAGCAGTTCATTGCTCCCGAAACCATCCTCGCCACCAACACCTCTTCGCTCTCCATCACGGAAATGGCGTCCGGCCTCGAGCATCCAGAGCGTGTGGTCGGCTTCCACTTCTTCAACCCGGTGGCCGTTCTTCCCCTCCTCGAGATCATCAAGGGCAGCAAGACCGATGATGCCACTCTCGCAACGGCTTTCGCCACCGCGAAGTCGCTGAAGAAGTCCGCCGTCCTCTGCGGCGACAAGGCCGGCTTCGTCTTCAACCGCCTCGTCACCCGCACCTTGGGTGAGGTCATGTCCGCCGTCGACGAAGGCACCCCCTTCGACGTCGCAGACAATGCCATCGCCGAACTCGGCATGCCCATGTCGCCGTTCACCTTGCTGGCCCTCGTCGGACCCGCAGTGGCACTGCACACCGGTGAGACCCTGCAGGAGTCGTACCCGGACCGGTTCAAGAGCTCACCCGGACTCGAAGCACTCGTCGAGGCCCGCAAGCCCGGCGTGTGGACCTGGGGCGAGAACGGTCAGGCCGTCGACCCCGAGGTCGCCGCACTGTGGCCGCAGGGTGACAGGGTGTCCACTTCGGAAGAGGTCCTCGAGCGCACACGTCGTGCATTTGCCGAGGAAATTCAGATCATGCTCGACGAGGGCGTCGTAGCGGCAGCCGAGGACATCGACCTCTGCCTGCTGCTCGGCGGCGGATTCGGATTCTGGAACGGCGGCATCACGCCGTACCTGGACCGCACCGGCACCTCCGAGGCTGTCAACGGCAAGCGCTTCCTCGCGCCTGGTGTTGCCAGCGTCTGAGTCAGTCGATCGACCCGTCACGGACGGGGTGCCTTCGGGTACGCCGTCCGTGACGTTTGCGCAGGTTCAGAATAGGGTTCCCACATCGTCTTTCACGATGTTCTCGAGCGCACGCTCCGCGACGGCGGCGATGGTCATCGACGGATTGCACGCAGCGGAGTTTCCCGGCAGCAGAGCGCCGTCGAGCACGTACAACCCCCGCTGGCCCAGAACCCGCCCATCGAGATCGCACACCGAGTTCATGCAGGCACCGCCGAGGGGATGCCACGTGGACGGCAGTATCGCGTTCGTGTCGGTGAGTAGACCGCCTGCCGCGATCTGCTGGGCGGCCGGCCCGATGTGGCCTTGCTGGATCGCCGAATCCCCGTCCTTCGGCCAACGGAGCACCGCCTCACCACGCGCCGAGTCGTACACGAACCGACCTCGGTCGCGGCTCACACCGAATCCGACCATCACCGTGCTGTGAGCGTCGAACGCAACGGGCGAGAACGACGCCTGAATGACGGTGAACGCATTATGCGGGTCGTCCCAGTTCCGGCTGCCGTAGACGACCGGCCCGCCCTGCGTCGCACCGAAGTTCTCGGCGAGATCCGACCAGATGTAGATCCGATCGGCATTGGTCCCCCACCCTGCGCCGAGCTCGTCCGGCAGATCCGTGATCCGCCCCGTTGCCGCGGCGCGGACCAGGAGTTTGGTGGTGTTCATGCTGCCTGCAGCCATCACGAGCGCATCCGTCGTCAAGATCTTGTTCTCGAGAATCTTGCCGGAAATGTCGGTCCGGTCCACGTACACGCGCCACCGTCCGTCGGCGGCCCGCTCGACATCGGTGACCTGGTGCAGAGTCTCCACATTCACCAATCCGGTCGCTTCCGCAGCCGCAATGTAGGTGACATCCACCGAATGCTTGCCACCGTTGTTGACACCGAGCGCGCCGTCACCGTTGGTGTAAGACGGCTTCATCTCACCCCTCAATTCGGCCAACGCGAAGTTCCAGTCGATCGGCATCGGAATCTTCGACACGGGTAGACCGGAACGCGCTGCGTTACGCGCGAATACACGTGCCGCCTCGTAGTTCGGGCTGGAAATCAGTTCGTCTGGTGCAGTTTCCACTTGCAGCATCCGCGCCACCCGCGGGTAATGGACGCGGCCCATTCGTGCGTAATCGAGCTCCTCCGGAAAGTGCGTGTTGAAGACCGCTTCTTCCGGTTGCAGCGTCATCCCTTGGTACACAAGCGATCCGCCGCCCACACCGGCTGCGCAGATCGCGGTCATGTTCTCACCGGTCACCGTCTCCAACAAACCCGCGTATGGCTCGAAGATCGCCGGCCTGCCGAACAGAGTCGGGTTGGACTGATGCCAGAGGATGCGCTTGTCCGGGCTGGCGGGGTGCGGGAAAGTTTCGGCATTCGGCCCGGTCTGCCACCGAATCCCTCTCTCCAGCAAAGTGACCGGAACCCCCGCCTCGGCCAGGCGAAGTGCCGTCACCCCGCCGCCGAACCCCGATCCGATAACCACGACACGGTGCACTTCACGTGTCAGCGGAATCCCTGTTGCAGCCCTGGCAGTGCGTGGCGCCATCATCGCGACTCCCACGGCGGCCGTACCGGCCAAGAACGATCTACGTTTCACTCCGGACATGACTGGTGCTCCCTCGAAGAATGTCGCCAGAGAATTCCGGGCACGCCAAAACTAGACACTCTGACGCTCGAGTGTCAAGGTTTTGGCGGAGCAGGCAAGGAACTACGAGGTCGACCGGATTGCGGGCCCGAGCCACCTCGAGAGAAAGGCCCGCAAGGAGTCGTCGGAATGTACGAGGTCACTGTCGAATGCAACAACCGAAAGCCCCAGTCGCACGGCAATTTCCACTATCTCATCCAACTCCGCCTCCGTGGCGAGGCCACGTTCGACCATAGGGGTGAGCATCTGACCAGCGAAAGGTATTGCTCGACTCATCATTTCGAGATCGAAGACAGGGTTTCCCCGCTCGGCGAGGAGCAGAGTCGCGAGCACCGGGTGAGCACGCACGGCAGTTCGCGCGGCAACGATGAATTCGACGACGTAGTCACACGCCGTGTCGACCGACTCCACCTGTGCCGTGATCTCCCCGAGAACCTCGACAGCGAGACCGCCCATCGCCTGGGAGACGACCTCCTCACGTGTGCCGAAAATCGAGTACACCGTCTGGCGCGAGACACCGGCCGCGGTGGCAACTGCGGCAATGTTCACAGCCTCGAATCCGCCACCTTCGATCAGTCCGAGGGCGGCGCCGAGAATCTTCTGCTGTGATCGCACGAGGAAAGTATTGCCCACCGAAACGGTGCACTGAGAAACGCGGTCCAGATCCGACTCCCACCTGCATAAACGGCACAATCGGTTTCGTTTGGCTGCCGAAATTCAGTAGGTTAGGCTGCCCTTCATGAAAACTTCTATTCGGGGCTTCACTGCCCTCGGTGCGGCTGCAATCGCGGTCACCGCACTTGTCTCGTGCTCCTCGGATTCAGGCACATCCACGACATCCCAAGGTACGGACGGATTCCCCGTCAGCATCGAGAACACCTTCGGCACCACGACCATCGACTCGAAGCCCGAGCGCCTCGTCACCCTCGGATGGAACGCGCAGGACATCCTGTACGCACTCGATCTGACTCCGGTCGGACAGCCCAAGTACACCTACGGTGCGGACGACAACGGCGTCATGCCCTGGGCGCAGGACTACTTCGACGCGGACAAGACAACGCTCTTCGACATGCCGGCCAGCGGAGAACCGCCGATCGAGTCCATCGCGTCGTTGACCCCCGACGTCATCCTCGCGCCGTACGAGGGCTTCGAGGAATCCGTCTACAACCAACTGAGCAAGATCGCACCGACGGCCGCCTACCCCGGTGCGGCCTGGCAGACATCCTGGCAGGACCAGACCCGCATCGTCGGCAAGGCAGTCGGCAAGAGCGAAGAGGCCGACAAGCTCGTCGACGGCCTCGACGCGACTCTCGCCGATACCGCCACAGCCCACCCGGAGTTCGCCGGAAAGACATTGGCAGTAGTCAACTTCGACACCGATTCGAGCAACATCAACGTCTATCTGCCCACTGATCCGCGGGTCCAGGTGCTGACCGAACTCGGGTTCGTCAACGCACCGGGCGTCGAGAAGCTAGCCGCGGACAATGCAGGTGGATCGTTCTTCAAGACGATCTCCTACGAGAACATCGCCGACATCGACGCCGATGTGATCGTCGGCTTCACCGACGGCTCCGGTGATCCGTCCGGCATACCCGCAGTCGGTGGACTCGGCGCGGTCAAGCGTGGATCCACCGCATTCCTCAGCGACACCCGGGTCATCGGCGGACTGAGCAACGTCAACGTCCTGAGCACGCCGTGGGTCCTCGGCCAGATCACACCGACGTTGAGCGAAGCCGCAAAGCGCGCCTCCGCCTAGAAAAGATGCAGTGTCGGTCACGGTCTTTATGCTCACCTGCATGGCCGAACTTTCGATCTCCGTAACCAGGCACGTCAACGCACCGGCGGACACTGTGTGGCAGGTCCTGACGGACCTCGACAACGCTGCCGACACCCTCTCCGGCGTGATCCGTATCGAACGGCTCGCCGGAGAGGGATACGCCGTCGGCACCAAGTGGCGTGAAACTCGGAAGATGATGGGCAAGGAAGCAACCGAGGACATGTGGGTCACCGAGGTCGAGGCTCCCACCCGCACCGTCGTCAAAGCCAACTCCCACGGCATGAACTACACGAGTGGGTTCACGCTGAAGCCTGACGCCACAGGCACGATCCTCGAGATGTATTTCTCCGGTGAATCCGAATCCACTTCACGTATCTCGAAGATCTTCACAGCGGTATTCGGTCGGTTGGGCGCGCGGGTGACCCGGAAATTCATGGCGAAGGATCTCGAAGACATCGCAGCAAAAGCCGAGCGTCTCTCGGGCGAGTAAAGCGCCCTCACCTGCACTTACCATATTGTTTGCATAATAACTGCAATCAATACGACATCACTGTGTCCAGCTGATTCGCTGCGGGAATGGACTCAGCTGGGTAACGGCGCGTGAGTCCCCGCCAAATCTGCCCCGGTGGGCGTAGCGTGCAGAGTGCTCGCGGATGGATCGGCGCATCGGGGTGTCGACCGTAGGGCCTTTGAGGGGGCAGGAATGGCATTCAGCGGAACCGCCTCCGGCGGTGGATCCGGCGCTACTCGCGCCGACGTCGGACATGCAGTGCTCTTCGCCGGCGCCGCCGCGCTCGGCGGTTTTCTGTTCGGATACGACACCGCCGTCATCAACGGGGCGGTCGGTGCGATCCGAGACAAGTACGACATCGGCGCCTCGGGCACCGGGCTCACGGTCTCACTGACTCTGCTCGGCGCAGCACTCGGCGCCTGGATCGCAGGCACACTCGCAGATCGCCTCGGCCGCATCCGCGTCATGCAGATAGCCGCGGTGTTGTTCATAATCGGCGCCGTAGGCTCCGCAATTCCGTTCAGCGTCTACGACCTCACGTTCTGGCGCGTGGTCGGCGGCCTGGCAGTGGGTTTCGCGTCAGTCATCGCCCCGGCCTACATCGCGGAGATCTCCCCCGCCGCGATTCGCGGACGTCTCGGCTCGATGTACCAGCTGGCTATCGTTCTCGGAATCGCCGTGTCGCAGTTGGTCAACTACGCCCTCCAGGCCGCGGCCGGTGGTGATCGCAATCAGATAGCAGGCCTCGAAGCCTGGCAGTGGATGCTGATGCTCGAGGCGGTTCCAGCAGTCCTGTACCTGATCATGACAACCACGATTCCCGAGTCTCCACGGTTCCTCGTGGCGCAGGGCAAGGACGATCGTGCTCGCAAGATCATCTCCGATCTCGAAGGTGGAGATCACGACGCCGTCACCGAACGCATGAACGAGATCCGCGAATCTCTGACGGAGAAGCAAGCCAAGACCACAGTCCGCCAACTCTTCTCGAAGCGGCTCGGGGTCTCCCATCTGGTGTGGGTCGGCATCGCACTCGCCGCATTGCAGCAGTTGGTCGGTATCAACGTGATCTTCTACTACTCGAGCACCCTCTGGCAGGCGGTCGGATTCGGCGCAGACCGGTCCCTTCTGATCAGCGTCGTGAGCGCCTTGGTCAACATCGTCGGTACATTTGTCGCCATCGCCGTCATCGACCGGGTCGGTCGAAAGCCGCTGTTGTTGGTCGGTTCCGCCGGTATGGCCATCTCACTGGGCACCGCGGCGTTCTGTTTCCATTCGGCAACAGTGACCAAGAACGAGATCGGCGAATCTGTGGCCACGCTGACCGGAGCGAACGCGACTATCGCACTTATCGGTGCGAACGCATTCGTGTTCTTCTTCGCTCTGTCCTGGGGCCCGGTGGTCTGGGTGTTGATCTCCGAGATGTTCCCCAACCGCGTGCGTGCTGCAGCAGTAGGAATTGCGACCGCCACCAACTGGGTCGCGAACTTCCTGGTCTCCTGGACGTTCCCGGCACTGGCCGATTGGAATCTGTCGTACACCTATGCCGGCTACGCCGTCATGGCAGCGTTGTCACTGTTCGTCGTCCTGCGATTCGTGAAGGAAACGCGAGGCAGCACACTCGAATCCGTCCAGTAGCGAGATCTCACGGTTTCACACCGAAAAGCGGTGGCCCTCGGATTGTTGCGAGGGGCCCCGCGGTTGGGGCTTTTAGTGTGTCGAGTAGTCAGCCTTGCGCGACTTCGCCCTGAGCCGAAGCCGAGGACGCGTCTTCCTGGACGTGGACGCCGACGCTACCCATCCCCGCCACCCAGCCGGTGATCTTGCGGGAGAGGTCCTGAGCCGTGAGTCCGAGTTCCTTGTGGATGGCTTCGCGGCTGGCGTGATCGAGGAACTGCTGGGGAACGCCCATGTCGCGGCACGACGTGTGCACTCCGGCGGCACGCATCGCGGCCGAGACCGTCGAACCGATGCCGCCGTGCAGACCGCCGTCTTCGATGGTGACCACGAGGGCGTACTTGTCCGCCATCTTCACCAGCGAATCCGCGACCGGCAGAACCCACCGCGGATCGACGACGGCAACCGAGATGCCCTGCTTGTCGAGCCGCTCGGCAATCTCGAGTGCCAGGGATGCAAACGGGCCCACCGCGACGAGGAGCACGTCGCCGCGCTCACCCTCGCTGGACTTGAGAACGTCGACCATTCCGTCGAGTCGCTTCACGGCCGGAATCGCTTCGGGTACAGCGCCCTTCGGGAAACGAACGACGGTTGGGCCGTCGTCGACGAGGAGTGCCTCGTCCAGCTCTTCCCGCAGTGTGTCGGCGTCACGCGGTGCCGCGACACGGATCCCGGGGATGATTCCGAGCAGCGAAAGATCCCAGACCCCGTTATGGCTGGCACCGTCGACTCCGGTGACCCCGGCGCGGTCGAGCACGACTGTCACCGGTTGCTTGAGCAGAGCGACGTCCATCAACAACTGGTCGAAAGCCCGATTGAGGAAGGTCGAGTAGATAGCAACGACGGGGTGAAGTCCGCCCAGTGCAAGACCGGCGGCCGAGGTCATCGCATGCTGCTCGGCGATACCGACGTCGAAGATCCGATCGGGGAACTTCTCACCGAATGCTGCGAGGCCGGTGGGCCCGGCCATCGCCGCGGTGATGGCGACGATGTCCTCACGACGCGAAGCCTGCTCGATCAATGCGGCCGAGAAGACCGACGTCCAGTCCGGCGAGGACGACTTGGTGCCGCGACCTGTGACGGGATCGATGACGCCGGTGGCATGCATCTGGTCGGCCACGTCGTTCTCGGCGTGTGCGTAACCGTTGCCCTTACGAGTGACGGCATGCACGATGACCGGTCCGCCGTAGGCCTTCGCCCGGCGCAACGCCGATTCCATGGCGGCTTCGTCGTGACCGTCGACCGGTCCGAGATATTTGATACCGAGATCGGTGAACATGACCTGAGGGCTGACCGCGTCCTTGAGACCCGCCTTCATTCCGTGCAGGACGGAGTACGCGGTGCGCCCCACCCAGGGCAGTCTCTTGACCATGCGTCGGCCACTGTCGAGGGCGCGCTCGTAACTCGGTGCGGTTCGCAGTGCCGAAAGATGGTCGGCGAGTCCGCCGATGGTCGGCGCGTAGGAGCGGCCGTTGTCGTTGACGACGATCACCACCGAACGGTCCTTGCCTGCCGCGATGTTGTTGAGAGCTTCCCAACACATTCCGCCGGTCAGCGCACCGTCACCGACGACGGCAACTACGTGGCGATTCTGACCCGTCAACGCGAAGGCCTTCGCGAGGCCGTCGGCATAGGACAGCGCGGCGGAAGCGTGAGAGGACTCGACCCAGTCGTGTTCGCTCTCGGCGCGGCACGGATACCCGGACAGTCCGCCCTGCTTACGCAGAGTGTCGAACTGATCCTGACGACCGGTGAGGATCTTGTGTACATAGGCCTGATGGCCCGTGTCGAAGATGATCGCGTCCTGCGGCGAGTCGAAAATTCGGTGCAGTGCGAGGGTCAACTCCACGACGCCCAAGTTGGGCCCGAGGTGACCACCGGTCGCAGCGACCTTCAGCACGAGGAACTCACGAATCTCGTCGGCCAACTCCGTCATCTCGGCGTGGCTCAACTGACGTAGATCGTCAGGACCCTGAATGCGGGCAAGAACACCCAACGAGATCGCTCCCTCCGTGCTTCACAGCTGCACCGGTGCGCGCCGCGGCTGTCTTCGCGACAGTGCTGCCAGTCTACGGAGCGTTCCGGCGAACCGACACGCGGACTCGGCCCGAATCCGGTGTGACTTCGCGTAACAGCGAAATCCCGCGGATCGCTCGTGATCGCAATCACAGACAAATGGGATCCGTCGCGATCGACTCGGCAACTCTTCCTCCACAAAACGACCGCCATGTCAGCTTAAGGTCGACGTATGGGAACTGTGGTCGACGACCTGATAACGCGAGTGTTCGACGAAGTCCGATCACTCGACGAAGGCGAGTTGGCCGACTACATCCCCGAACTCGCGGCGGTCGCCCCCGATTCGTTCGGAATCTGCATCGCCACCGTAGACGGTTACGTCTACGAGATCGGTGACTCGCGAATCCCGTTCACCATTCAGTCGATCTCGAAGCCCTTCACCTACGCCTTGGCTCTCGCCGATCGAGGAAGCGAGGCGGTTGCCGCGAAAATCGACGTCGAACCATCCGGCGAGCCGTTCAACGAAATCAGCCTCGACCCGCTCACCGAACGGCCACGAAACCCCATGATCAATGCCGGGGCGATCACCGCTGCATCACTGGTTGCCGGACCGAATCCCGAGGCCCGCTTCGAGCGCATCCGCTCGGCGTACTCGCGATACGCAGGCCGCGAGCTGACCTTCAACGAAGCCGTCTACACCTCCGAGGCCCGCACCGGTCACCGCAACCGTGCGATCGGCCACATGCTGCGATCCTTCGACGTCATCACCGGCAATCCCGACGAGGCCGTCGACCTGTACTTCCGTCAGTGTTCGATCGACGTGACCTGCCGTGATCTGAGTCTGATGGCTGCGACGATGGCAAACAACGGCGTC
The DNA here is from genome assembly GCF_963525155.1 of uncultured Rhodococcus sp. Classification (NCBI taxonomy): domain Bacteria; kingdom Bacillati; phylum Actinomycetota; class Actinomycetes; order Mycobacteriales; family Nocardiaceae; genus Rhodococcus; species uncultured Rhodococcus sp. The sequence goes on along the minus strand of NZ_CAURKP010000162.1, from coordinate 1,733 downwards.
AATCCGCTCACCCACGAGCGTGCGCTGGCACCCGCAGGCGTCGAACAGGTCCTCAGTGTCATGGCAACCTGCGGAATGTACGACGGCGCCGGCAAGTGGCTGGTGGAGGTCGGATTGCCGGCCAAGAGCGGCGTCGGCGGCGGAGTGCTGGCAGTTCTGCCGGGCCAGATCGGCATCGCCGTGTACTCCCCCAGGCTCGACGTTCACGGCAACAGTGTTCGCGGAGTTGCGTCTGCCCGGGCACTGTCGAAGGAACTCGAACTTCACTTCCTCCACGTGACGCGGGCGTCACGTTCGTCGATCCGGGCCAGATACAGCGTCGTCGAAGCGCCGTCGCGAGTACGACGCACCCCGACCGAACAAGCTGTGCTCGACGACGTCGGCAAGCGCAGCCGGGTCTACGAACTGCACGGCGATCTCCTCTTCACCGGTGCCGAATCGGCGGTCCGCGAAATCGGCTCGGTGGACGAGGGCCTCGAAGTTGTCGTCATCGACGTCCGACGCGTCGACGACGCCAGCGACGTCGCGGTGCGCATGATCACTGCACTGCAGGTTCAGCTGGCCGACCAAGCCTGCGCTGTGGCCGTCGTCGATCCGCAAGGACTGCTGGGACAACGAAGTTCGAGCATCGACCCCGCCAGAAGAAGTGGTCGGGTTTTTGCGGATCTCGATTCCGCCATGCAGTGGTGCGAAGACACGCTGCTTGCGGTGCATTGTGAGGCCGATCGGCAGGCGTCGACGATCTCGATCGAGAACCACCCAGTTCTCGATGCTCTGTCCGCGGCGCAGATCGAGGGATTCTCCGCAGAACTGGAGACGCGAACCTATGCCCGCGGCGAGAAGATCGCCCGCCGAGGCGAAGCGGCCTCGGGGTTCTATCTGATTCTCAGCGGCCAGGTCAGCACCATGTTCACCGATGCTCATGGGGTCGAGCACCGCATCACGACGCTCTCGGCCGGAATGACGTTCGGCGAGATGACGATGTTCCTCGACACTCCGTTTCTCAACGACATCCGCGCCGATTCCACGGTCACCGTCGCCGTCCTGACTCCGGAACGATATGCAGAACTGACCGCACAGGCACCCGAGTTGAAACTTGCGCTTCTCGAACGACTGGCGGCGGGCGCCTACGAGCAATTGGACCTGATGTTGCGGAGTGTCATATCCGCCGGACGAATCGGATAGGAAGTACACATGCCGACCACCGCCTTCACCTCGGAGCCGTCCACTGTCACGGTGACCGGAACCGCCACTGCAACAGCTGTTCCCGACATCGTGCGATTGACGATCGGAGTATCGGTGACACAGACGGCCGTTTCCGACGCATTCGACGCCGTCGCGCGTCTGTCCACTGCGCTGACCGAGACCCTGCACGCGCGCGGTGGGCGCGGAGCGGACCTCACCACCGCCGGGCTGAGCGTCCATCCGCAGACTCACTGGAGCGACGGAGGCCGCCAGGAGACAACAGGATTCACCGCATCGACAACTTTCCGAGTCGTACTGCGAGAGCTGGAGCCGGAAGCGGCGAACTCCCCCGCCGCCGTCATCGCGGCGTGTGTATCGGTGGGTGGCGACGCGATTCGGCTCGACGGACTGGAGTTCGATCTCGACGACCGCAGCGATCTGGCGACAAGAGCACGCGAATTGGCCTGGACGGCAGCCGAATCGAAGGCCAGACAGTTCGCAGACCTGGCAGACAAAGCTCTGGTCGAAGTCCTCGAGGTGCTCGAGGA
>NZ_CAURKP010000161.1:0-11591 GCF_963525155.1 uncultured Rhodococcus sp. | reverse complement strand
CAACCAACTTTGGCGACAACAGAACCCGCACCAGCCCCCCTACGAGGAGACCTCGATGCGGCGCCAAAAGACATGCTCAGCCCAAGTCGGCGACAACCCGCTCGGCGAGAGGCCGTGACGACGCCGGATTCTGACCGGTGTAGAGCTTGCGGTCCACCACGACATAAGGCGACCACGCCTCAGCCTTCGAGAATTTGCCGCCCAATTCGCGTAGGCGAGTTTCGAGCAGCCACGGAGCCTTGTCCGCCAGACCAGCCTGCGTCTCCTCTTCGTTGGTGAACGCGGTCAGCTGATAGCCGTCGAACAGCCAGCTTCCATCGGGTCTCTGGGCCGGCAGGAGTGCCGCCGGCGCGTGACAGACCGCCGAGACCACCTTGTCCGCGTCCAAGAAGTTCACGAGAAGCTCACCGAAGGATGCCGACACCGCAAGATCCTCCATCGGTCCGTGCCCACCCGGTACAAAGACCACGTCGTAATCGGCAGCATCGGCGTTCTCCAGAATCTCCGGCGAATCGAGCACCGGCTGCAGATCGGCGATGTACTTGCGCATACGGTCGGCGCCTTCTTGCCCACCGTTCACCTCGGGCGCCAGGCTTCCCTCGTCCACAACGGGAGCTTTACCGCCAGGCGTCGCGATCACGATGTCGTAGCCGGCGTCGACGAAAACGCGATGCGCCTCGACCAGTTCTTCCGCCCAGTACCCGGTCGGGTGGGGTGTTCCGTCCTTCAGCGTCCAGTGATCTGCAGAAGTGACCGCAAACAACAGCTTTGTCATCGCGCAACCTTTCGTCGGTAACAGGAACCCATTGGTGACAAGACACCATCTTCAAGGCCCGATCAATGAAATAACGTCCAGTCAGTGCAACACGCTGCCCTTGTGAGAATTCCTCACCACCGCAGAATCACGTCACCCGTCAGGTCCCGATCGGTTTGCCGAACAGGCCTGCGACGAGTTCACCGACCGCATCCACCCAGACTGGCCAGGTCCTCTGATCAAGCGCCATGGATCCAGCGTCGAAGGTGCTGCATCCCTGCTGAGCAGGCACACCAGCGAACCGATCACGAAGCCACAGTAGAGCACTCGGCAAAGCGACGACTTCCATGCTGACATGCTCACTGAAGTGGTCTCTGGTGTAAACGACACTCGCAGAAGGATCTTGGCAATAGGTATCGACAAGTTTGTTCACCGGGCCAACAGGCACCAACCAGTCGGGATTCGACTGATAGATGTACATCGGCACGTCAGGAACAGACTTACCCATGGCAGCTCGGGAGAGCGCAGCTCTCACCGTGGGGTGTTGGACCGGATCTCCCGGGACATCGAGGAAGCCCTTGATGTTGAGGAAGGGCACTGCAGCCGACGTCCAGAGCATGCACAGGTTGTCCTTGGCAGCGAAAAGCGCTCGGCCGGCAGGGTTTATGTGCTGATCGATGAAACCTGCAAGTTCAGGATCTTCTCGGCTCACTCCGATTACACCGGCAGCGACGATCCCGGCCCCGAGAGCGTTGTTGGCATTGTCGAGCAAAGCGCCGAGATCCGCGGCAACACCACCTTCGGCGACTCCGACGATATTCAGTTCCGGCGCGTACGCCTGCCGTATTTCAGCTGCGTGACCGGTAGGAATCGATCCACCCGAGTAGCCGAGCAGCCCTACGCGAGTTGACCGCCCTTGCAGCTCCATGGGTTCGAAGTTCTCAGCAGCACGAATACCGTCGAGCGTGATCCGGGCCGCGACGGGGCCGGAGGCGAAGGAAGAATTGGGTCCCTGATGATCGGGCACCGACAATGCCCAACCCTGCGCCAGTGCCGCCTGCACTTCGAGGAATTGAGCCCCACCGGTCGCAGCGCCCGTCACCAGCCACGGCAACGCGCCTTGCTGCATGACATACGAAGGTGCGCAGTAGTTTCCGAGTGAATCCTCTGCCATCTGAAAGGACAGCAGCGGGCGCGGGCCTCCATCGCGAGTGTCGCCACGCGGCTTGATCACTGTGGTGACAGCAGGAATCGCCTCGCCCGCAGCATTATTGGATCGATACGAGATCTGCCACGCATCCACGTTGGTCGGAATCAGGTTGAGAGTACCGAGATTCACCGCACGAGCGGCGATGATCTCACCCGGTTGCTTGGATTCGACGACCTCGACAGGCGGTTCATAGAAGGCCTGGTCCAGTTCAGGCAAAGGCGGTGCAACCGCAGGCGGCAGGGCAGGCTGGACCTGAATTTGGGCGGGAACACCTTCGTCCGGTGCCGCTGAGGCAGGTGCCGAAAGTCCGATCTGCCCGATTACTGCAATCACGGCAATTGCGAGGCCCCCGCGTTGTCGGTCAGTTGTCCAGCGTCGTCCCATACCAATTCCTCCCCGGAAAAGCACAGATTGCCTTGTGTTGCCGCAGTTCTCATCACGAGCACACAAGTTAGATGCGAGTGTCTAACACATTGAGGACGAGAGTAGAGCGTTGTGGGCCGGATTACAATCCCCTGGTGTTCGTGACCTATTCGTCGGCGTGAAGGGGCGCGTCGTCGATCAACGCATTCAAGAGCACCGTCATCAGATCGACCAGTACCGACACGGGAGGACGAGGCTCCGCAGTGCTCCACTGGTGCACCAGCGCGGTAAGCGCGCCGATGAAGGCGGTGGACGCCCACCGGTAACCACCCGGCGGTTCGTAATCGTCGCCCACGATCCCTTTGATGATCGACTCGAAAAATGTTGCCCAGACCGAACGTTGGTCCACACGATGCTTTTCCACCCGGGGACTGACACCTACGACGTCGATGAAGGCAACGTGTGCGCGTCGTGGGTCACTTCCGACCGACTCGACGAAGGCGGCCATGGCCGTCGCTGCCTTGTCACGGAGATTGACCGAAGGCTCTGCATCGAGTGCGTCGACCATTGCAATTCTGGCGTCGAGTTGAATCTGGTCATACAGCGCGAGGAGTAGATCCTCGCGACTACCGAACTCGTCGTAGAACTGCCTTCTGGCCAGACTCGCGGACGCGCAGATATCCGCCACCGAACTTCCGGCATACCCCTGGTCTGCAAACACGCTGAGAGCAGCATTCAAAAAGAGAGAACGGCGTTCGGCCTTGCGAGCCGCGACCGACCTTCCGCCGTAGTTTCTGTCTGTTTCAGCAATTGCCACGTCTGCCAGAGTATGCGGCATCGCGCCGCACACAAAACGCATCTGACCTGCTGCAAAGTTCCTTCACCACCACTACCGGCGCACCGGCACTGCAGCACGATCAGGCCAATACGAAGGCCACGGCAAAAAGTGTCCAGGCGGCAGCGAGAACCGTTGACGCCGCAGTAACTGCCCCGGTCACGGCAGGTCGAGTGCTGCGGTTGCGCGCGGCGATGATCCCGACCGTCATCAAAGTCAATGCCACCAGGAACGACAAAACCACGATTTTCACCAGCAACCCCTTCGACGACGGTCAACAGAACCGGAAACTATTTAGATAGTACACAAATAAATCGTGCATTAATTAAACTCGAACTCCGTCAGGGGATTCTTGACAAAGTTCAACAGCGACTGTCAGGCTAGTCCTGACGAAAGGAGAACTTCTCATGGAAGACCTGATCGAACGCGCCCTGACCGCGAAGATCGAGACCGCCGCGATCACCACGGTCAACGCCGCGATCACCGAGGCCGGCACTCAGGCAGACAAGATTGTCGGAACAGATCCTTTACCTGGCAGCCCTGAGTGGGAGGCAGAACAGGACACCGACATCCCGGCGCAGCGTCAGATGGCGTGGCAGTTGGCCTGTTTCCGGATTCAGCTCGCCGCGGGTATCGATTCGACGGCAAGCGTCATGAGCCTGCGTAGATTCGGCGCAACATGGTCAACCATCGGCCGCGCAGCGGGAATGACCCGTCAGTCCGCGCATGAACGGTGGGGTCGACGTGTATCGGACATGCTCGATCCCTACGGAGTCGGGATGCCGCCCATGGTGCCGAATGATGATCCGACTCAGCCCTGACTAACAATCGCGTGACTAACAATCGCGTGACTACCGATCCGGCAGCAGCGCATCGGCTTTCGCGACCAGCACAGCGCGCTCACGCTCGTTCCCGGCCAGCCGAGCCGCTTCGAGGAGTTCGGTTCTAGCCTCCTCGGATCGGCCGAGCTGACTGAGCAACTCCCCCCGAACGCTGGGAAGCAGGTGGTAGTCGGCCAGTTCACCTGAAGCGACAAGCTTGTCGACGAATTCGAGCGCAGGGCCAGGACCGTATGCCATGGATACCGCCGCCGCATGATTGAGGTCGACCACGGGCGATGGCGCCAGTTGCGCCAGAGCCTCGTAGAGGATGACTATTTTCTTCCAATCGGTGTCATCGAAAGTTGCTGCTCGCGCATGACATTCGGCAATCGCCGCCTGCAGGCCGTACGGGCCTCGTCCACGCCCGACGGCGTCAGCTCGTTCCAGCGCCGCAAGCCCACGCGAGATCTGTAGACGGTCCCACCTCGTCCGGTCCTGGTCCGCCAGCAGGATGGGCTCACCGGTCGAGGTTGTCCGAGCGCCGAATCTCGAGGCTGTCAGCTCCATCAATGCGACAAGGCCGTGTACCTCGGACTCCCTGGGGACCAATTCGGCGAGTATTCGCGCGAGCCGCAGAGCCTCAGCACTGAGCTCCGCGCGCATCCACTCGTCCCCGGAACTGGCTGCATAGCCTTCGTTGAACACCAGGTACAGCACTCCGAGGACGGCGCTCAATCTGCGCGAAAACTCTTCTCGCCCTGGAACTTCGAAAACCGCTTTCGAGGCAGTCAGCGCCTTCTTCGCGCGGACTATCCGCTGCTGCACCGTCGCCGTCGGCGTGAGGAACGCTTTCGCAATCTCTTCCGTGGTCAAACCGCCCACCACCCGAAGCGTCAACGCCACCTGCGCTTTTCGATTCAACACGGGATGGCAGGCGATGAACATCAGGCGAAGGACATCGTCGTCGATGCGGTCCGGATCCCAGCTGACGTCGTCGAAACGTGAAGCGTCGTTCTCGAGTTCACGCGCAAAGTGGGCGTAGCGCTCGTCCAACCTCTCACGTCGTCGCCACCCGTCGATTGCTCGTCGTGTCGCCACAGATGTCAGCCAGGCAGCGGGATTTCTCGGAACCCCCGTCGCGGGCCACTGCTCGACGGCTTCGAGCAGAGCCTGCGCGGCCAGATCCTCGGCGAGATCAAGATCTCCGACGGTGCGAGTCAACGTGGCGACAATCTTCGCGGATTCGATACGCCAGACCGCGTCGACAGCCTTTCTCGTTTCTTCTCGCACCGCCTCGTCGGTCATGGTTCAGCCTGCGACCGGACGATCGGTACCGAGCTCTTCACGCCAGCCGGCCTCTTTCTGGATGTACTCGTTGTCCTGATCGAAGTCCGACATCTCGCTCACGCGGCGTACCTCGAGCTTGCTTCCCGGCCCGAGCGGGCAGCGCTTCGCCCATTCCAAGGCTTCATCTTTGGTCGACGTCTGAATGATCCAGAATCCCGAGAACAACTCCTTCGTCTCCCCGTACGGGCCGTCGGAGACCAGCGGAGGATCGGACTCGAAATCGACGATGAATCCCTCCTCCATCGCCAGTCCCTCACCGGCCAGCAAGACACCTGCCTTGATCAGGGACTCGTTGTACTGCCCCATCGCGGCGATGATCTCGTCGAAGTCCATTTCCTTGGATGCTTCGATGGCCTCATCGGTGGAACGCATGATCAGCATGTACTTCATGAGAATCTCCTTCGTTCGTGGACCGCTCTGTTCGGTCCCTCTGCTTACACGTCGAACGGCGCACTCACCGATCGACAAACTTCCGAAACAATTTTTCCGAGGACATAACCGCCGGTCGCGATACGCTGCCCACGGTATCGGCGGACGGGCCGTCGGGCCGGTCAGAAGTCGAGAAATCCCGGCACAACTTCGCGAACGAGCCCGGTCGCGTCAGTGCTCCCGTAGAAATACAGCGATCCGTAACCGAATAGGTACTCCTCTACGAAATCGGGGTGGGACTCGGCAACCACCGGCCACCCCTCTTCGTTGATCTGGAACAGGAAGCTGTGTCCATCCGCCTCCACGGATTCGGCATACGACGGTTCGTTCTGAATGAGCACCGGTTGCGGAGCGATCAACACCAACGGCATCACCTCGTCGTCCGAGGGAATCCTGATCAACGCCGCGCTGCCAAGGCCCGCATGGCTGCCCGCCGATTCCGCACTTCGTGACGACGGCGGGTGCAGGACTGCCCTGACCCCGATGTCCGGGTATTCGAGGTCGTCGTCGCCGATGGAGAAACCTCGACGGATGAAGACCGAAAGCTCTCGCACGCCGAGCCACGGCGCCGTGTGTGCCTCGAGCGTCAGAAGGTACTCGTGCGACTTCAGAATCGCCTGACCGGCGAAAACCTGCGGAGGTCGGCCACCAATACGTGCCCCACTTTTCGAATCGCTCGAACCCACCCCGAGATGTACTCTGTCCACCGGCGTCATCCTAGGGAGATCCGACGGGTGTCGGAGGAAGACTCTCCAATTTCCTACAAGTCACTGGTGACGTAGGCCACATCCAGGCTCGATGATGGGTGCATGACAACATTCCCCACTCTCGACCCCGAACTCGCTGCAGCACTCACCATGGTCCCGAAATTGGACTTCGCTGACCTCCCCAACGCACGGGCCACCTACGACGCTCTGGTCGGCACCATGTTGGCCGACCTGTCATTCGACGGAGTCACGCTTCGTGAACTGTCCGCTCCTGGACTGGACGGCGATCCGGAGGTCACGATTCGTTTCTTCACCCCGGACAACACCGCCGGCCCTGTCCCCGTTCTGCTCTGGATCCATGGCGGCGGATTCGCAATCGGCACTGCAGAATCCAGCGATCTATTTTGCGTCGAGGTAGCGCGGGAACTCGGATTCGCGGTTGCAAACGTGGAGTACCGCCTCGCCCCCGAAACCCCTTTCCCCGGCCCCGTCAACGACTGCTATGCCGCGCTCCTCTACATCCACGCCCATGCCGAGAAGCTGGGGGCCGATCCCAGCCGCATCGCAGTGGGAGGGCAGAGCGCAGGCGGTGGACTGGCCGCAGGCACTGTCCTCAAAGCCCGCGACGAGGGGGTTGTGCCCGTGGCATTCCAATTCCTCGACATCCCTGCACTCGACGACCGTCTGGCGACGGTCTCGATGACGAACTTCGTCGACACCCCCTTGTGGCACCGCCCCAACGCCATCCTGTCGTGGAAGTACTATCTCGGCGAGTCGTATTCCGGTCCCGAACATCCTGACGTCTCCATTTACGCTGCGCCGTCCCGGGCTACCGACCTCACAGGTCTGCCGCCGACCTACCTGTCCACCATGGAACTCGACCCGCTCCGCGACGAAGGAATCGAATACGCCCTTCGGCTGCTGCAAGCGGGAGTCAGCGTCGAATTGCACTCCTTCCCCGGAACCTTTCACGGGTCGACACTCGTCGCGACCGCAGCGGTCAGCGAAAGGGGTGCCGCCGAAGCCCTCACTGCGCTCAGGAGAGGGTTGCGTTCGCCGTCACCAGTCTCGTAGCGTTGCGAGATGCAAGGACTGATGTACCGGCTTGCCGAGCTCGATGCAGACTCGGCAGGCCTGGTACGTGTCATCGATTACTTCGACGCCCTAGTGCGGCACGGCTCCGACACCGCATCTTTGCTTCGCGCGAGCGCGCAGTTGGCGGACTGCGTCGTGGGTATCGAGATCGTCGAGCGCGGTAGAAGCAAGAAGAATTTGCGCCGTTGCGATCCGCGCGGCCGATGGTCACCCGAACCCCAGATCCCACCGAGCATGACCAGAAACATCGCTGTCGACGAAGAGGTTCTCGGAACGGTATGGATCGAACGCCCCGGGGCCAGCTTGCCACTCGACGAAATGCTCGTCGACCGGATGGCCCTGACCGCAGCGATAATTCTGCAACCCCGACGTCTGCCTACCGAAGCCGAGCACACTCGAAATCTGTTGTTCCCGATGGATGAACTTGCGGTGCTCACCTCCTGCGCCGGTCTCGGTATCGAACCCCATACCCAAGTCCGTGTAATGGCAACCAAGGCAGTCTCAGGCACGGCCGAAGGTGCTGCACACCTTGTCATTTCGCCAGATTACACACCTGGCAAAGCCACTGGGATAGACGCTGACGGCGAGTATCTGAATCTCGTGACGGGTTCGTTCGCAGCGACACCCGAGCTGTCCGTGGCCGCACTGTCGTCATCCGTACGCGCCGGAATATCTTTGACTGCTCCCGCTTCCGAAGTGAGCACAATACTGAGCACTGCACGATTCGCTCGTACACAGGCGTCGGCAACAACACCGATCGTGAACGCCGACGATCTCGGCGCCCTCAACCTCTTGGCGCCGGGACCACACATCGATCACTCGCGAATACCGGATCTGGTTCGTGCCGAAGAGATCGGCGATACCAAACAGGGGTCAGAACTACTCGAAACCTTGAGGTCATACCTGCAGTCCGGAACCTTGAGGGCCGCAGCAGATTCCATGCATCTTCACCACAGCAGCGTCGCGCACCGATTGGCAAAACTGTCCCAGCACGTCGGATTCCACGTCGATTCCATCGAGAACCGAGCACGCGCAACGGCCATGATGCTGGTCCTCGATGGTGGATAGGACCCACCGCGCATCACAGGCACTACGCAGTGGTTGACGATCTTTCGCGTTCAGCGAGCGCAACAAACGGCGCAAGCGCCGGATTCGGATTATCCGGGCGGTAGGTCACTGCCACGTCGAGAGTTGGTTGCTCACCGGCGATCTCACATAAATGGACACCTGGGATGCGGAGCATCCGCGCTCTGCCCTGGGGGATCGGCGCAATACCCACCCCGTCCGAGACGGCATGCAGCACCTGCTCGTCGTCGGCCTCGAATCGAACGATGTTGGGCGCCCCGTTTGGCCAAAGTTGTTCGAGCGTACGCAAATACATCCCCGGGGCGTTGGCCTCCGGCCAGAACACAACGGAGACGTCCACCAGATCTCCGAGTTCGAGCGTCGCTCGATCTCCGAACGGATGATCCACGGGCACAGCGACCAGGATAGGTTCGGTGTCGAGGACGATCAGGGGAAGTTCTCGATCGTCTTCATCGAGCGGCGGGCGAACAACCGCGATGTCTACGGCTCCGGTTCGGACGAGGTCGACAGTCTGCGCCGAAGTGCCACGATGAACGACAACTTCGACGCCCGGGTAGAGCCTTCGATAGGTGCTGACCAGATCCGCGACTGCGCCGCCCGCCCACGAACGGGTGTACGCGATGCGCAGTTCTCCGTCCACACCGCGCGCGGCCAACCGAATTCGTTCGACCGCCCGGTCCGCACACCCGATCAAAAAGCGCGCCTCTCGTACCGCCACCTTGCCGGCTTCCGTGAAGGTGAACTGCGGACCCCGACGATCCACCAGCGGAACTCCGAGTTCGCGCTCGAGAACCTTGATCTGCTGACTGAGGGCCGATTGCGCGACGTGGACGTTCGCAGCGGCTCGAGTGAAGCTCCCATGATCCGACAGAGCGATCAGATAACGGGCACGCTGCAGGTTCATACGGCGATTATAAGAAAAACAGATGGTGGTGTCACTACTTGGTCTTGGACACGGCATCACCTGAGGTCGGAGGATCGAGTTCACGTTGATCCACCGTCTGTCTCCCGAAAATTGTCACCCGAACGATCACAAGGTTGCACATGAACCCCCGAACACTCACTGAACCTGCAACAGACGCGAGGCTTCTCGACGCCCTCGCAGAGATCGTCGGCCACACGCATGTCCTTACCGATCCCGAACTGATCGAGGGCTACACACGTGACTGGACGGGACGTTGGATCGGCGACGCGATCGCGGTCATCCGCCCCGGCAACACTTCCGAAGTGTCTGCGGTTCTTCGAGCATGCTTCGACGCGGGGGTTCCCGTCACACCGCAAGGCGGCAACACCGGACTGGTCGGTGGTGGAATCGCCTCGGCTGGGTCCGTGGTGCTGAGTACCAGACGTCTGGAGACGATCGAAGCCGTCGACCCCATCGGTCGGACAATCGCAGCCGGCGCCGGCGTGACCGTTGCTCGCGCCGACCTGGCGGCATCGGCACACGGTCTCCGCTTCGGAATCGATTTGGCATCAAAGGAATCCGCGACACTCGGCGGCATAGTCGCAACCAACGCCGGTGGGACGCGCATGGTCCGATACGGAAATACGCGCGCACAGATACTCGGTATCGAAGCCGTGCTCGCGGACGGTTCGGTGCTGAGTAGATGGACTCCACTCGTCAAAGACAATGTCGGATACGACATTCCAGGACTTCTCGCCGGAAGTGAGGGAACGCTCGCAGTCATCACCAAGGTCCTGATGAAGCTGGTCACCCCGGCGACCGACACCCAGGTCGTGCTCGCGGGTGTACGCGACGTCGATCAAGCGCTTCATTTGTGTAATCGCGTGCGTCAGAGCGGATTGACCGTCGAAGCCGCCGAGATCATGACCGACGACGGCATCTCCCTCGTCTGCGCACACACCGATGCCCGTCGCCCGTTCGGCACCCCTTCACCGATGTACACACTCATCGAGGTGTCATCACCGCGCGAGACGGAAGAGTCGCTCCTCGAAGTACTCTCCGACTCTGCCGACCTCATCGAGGACGCGACGGTCGAGCCTGGGCCGGCTCGAAAACTGTGGACTCTGCGGGAAAGCCATACCGAAAGCATCAGCGCGTCGTCGACGACGCCGGTAGTCAAGCTCGACATCTCCGTCCCCTTGTCCGTGATGGGAATGTTCATCGACAACCTCCGAGAAAGCCTGGCACAACGATTCCCCCTCGTGCGGCCAATCCTGTTCGGGCACTTCGCCGACGGAAACATTCATGTGAACCTTCTGGATGCCGAGCCGAGGGTCGCACACGAACTGACCGATATGGTGTTCCGACTCGTCGCCGCCCACCATGGAAGCATCAGCGCCGAGCACGGGATAGGCCGCGCGAAGTCGCCGTGGATATCGCTGGGGCGCACTGAAACCGACATCGCCGCAATGCAGTTGATCAAATCGTCCTGGGATCCCCGTGGAATCCTCAATCCTGGAATACTGTTGCCGGAAAAAGTCGGGTAAGCAAAAGGGGTCTCATGCAGGATCTTTACGTCGTCACTCATCCTCATGCCGAACACACAGCGCAGGACGTAGTCGGCGGTTGGCACAATTCGGTTCTCACCCCCGCTGGTCGGCGCGATGCAGGTTTGATCGCCGAAGCACTGAAACGACGACGCACCGGAACTTCGCGCGCGGTCCGCATCACCTCGTCCGACCTCGAACGGTGCACCGAGACATCCACGATCATCGCCCGGACACTCGATGCTCCGGCGACAGCAGACACTCGATTGCGCGAAATCAGCTTCGGAGAAGCCGAAGGACGCCCGAACTCGTGGCTGGCCCAGCGGCAGGTCCCGGCCCCTGACAACAACCGCCTCGATCACCGTGGCCCCGTTGCCGGTGCCGAGACCCGCCGCGACATCGCTGCAAGGGTTCACGAATGCATGCGCGAACTGATGGACGATCTCGATCACGATCACATCGTCGTAACCCACGGCTTTGCACACACATTCGT
>NZ_CAURKP010000160.1:0-11666 GCF_963525155.1 uncultured Rhodococcus sp. | reverse complement strand
TCTTCACACCCGTCGGCACGGCGATCAGGAACGTCATGAACGAGAAGTACGGCAGGAGAACAGCACCCGTCGCGTACATGTGGTGGGCCCACACCGCGATCGACAGAGCTGAAATCGCCAGTGTCGCATAGACCAATCCGGTGTACCCGAAGATCGGCTTACGGCTGAAGACCGGGAAGATCTCCGAGACGATGCCGAAGAACGGCAGCGCGATGATGTACACCTCGGGGTGACCGAAGAACCAGAACAGGTGCTGCCACAGGAGCACTCCACCCGACGCCGGGTCGAAGATGTGTCCACCGAGGTGACGGTCGACGAACAGACCCATGAACGCAGCGGTCAGCAACGGGAACGCCATCAAGATCAGAATGCTGGTGATGAAGATGTTCCACGTGAAGATGGACATCCGAAACATCGTCATACCTGGTGCGCGCAGGCAGATCACGGTGGTGATCATGTTGACCGCACCGAGAATGGTGCCGAGGCCACCAACCGTCAGACCGAAGACCCACAGGTCGGCGCCGACGCCGGGACTGTGCACCGCACCCGACAACGGGGTGTACGCGGTCCAACCGAAGTCGGCAGCGCCGCCCGGCGTAAGGAATCCGCCGAGAACGATGAGACCACCAAAAGTGAAGAGCCAGAACCCGAATGCGTTCAGACGCGGGAACGCCACGTCCGGGGCACCGATCTGCAGCGGAAGTATGTAGTTCGCGAAGCCGAAAACGACGGGCGTCGCGTACAGCAGCAACATGATCGTGCCGTGCATGGTGAACAACTGGTTGAACTGCTCGTTCGAGAGGAACTGCATCCCGGGGACAGCCAGTTCCGCACGCATGAACAGGGCCATCAGGCCGCCGATCAGGAAGAACACGAAAGCCGTGATCATGTACATGATCCCGATCTTCTTGTGATCGGTGGTCTTGATCATGTCGAACATCCACGACCCCTTGGGATCACGGCGCTGCGGGTACGGCCGCTCCGGAATCGGCTCCAACTCTCCGGTCCGCTCGTCCGGCACCGTTGTCGTCATGCTCGCGCGTCCTCTTTCGTGCTCGATACCGCCTCAAGAACTTTCCGCACGACCATATCGCATGTTAATAGTTAATGCACAAACTAAGTGTGGTCGACGTGAGCATCTATCGAAAACCGAACGTACGCAACCTTTTGCAGATTTCGGTGAGATAAAGTCAGGCGGCGGAATAGGTCGAGGGTCCGCCGCGTTGAACAAACCCGTGACTCTTCCCGACACATCGACAGCACCCGAGGCCTCCGCGTTGCGCGGCCTCTTCGAGCCTTTCGAGGTCAAATCACTCTCGTTGCGTAACCGTTTCGCCATGGCCCCGATGACGCGCGCCTTCTCGCCGGACGGAATCCCCGGCGCCGACGTAGCCGAGTACTACCGTCGTCGCGCAGCAGGTGGTGTCGGCTTGATCATCACCGAAGGCACGTACATCCCGGACCCGGCAGCCGGCCCGCACACCCGCGTACCGCGCATCTACGGCGATTCGAGCCTGGGTGGCTGGAAGTCGGTCGTCGACGCCGTCCACGCCGAAGGCGGATCGATCATTCCTCAGCTGTGGCACCTCGGAGTCGAACGCGGCGAGAACTCGCGCCTGAACCCCGAGGTCGAAACCGTCAGCCCCTCCGGCCTGGCACTGGACGGCACCCGCCTGGGACGAGAATTCACCACCTCTGACCTCGACAACTTGAAGCAGTCGTGGGTCGACGCCGCACTCAACGCGAAGAACACCGGCTTCGACGGTCTCGAGTTGCACGGAGCACATGGCTACCTGCTCGACGAATTTCTCTGGGCGGGAACCAATGTCCGAACCGACGGCTACGGCGGATCACTCGAGGCCCGCACCCGTTTCCCGGCCGAGGTCGTCGCCGCAATCCGAGAGGCCGTCGGGGACGAGTTCGCGATCGTCTACCGATTCTCGCAGTGGAAGTCCGGCCATTACGACGCTCGTATCGCCCAGAGCCCGGCAGAACTCGGCCGCATCCTCACTCCCCTGGTCGACGCCGGCGTCGACGTTCTGCATCCGTCCACGAGGCGTCATTGGGAACCGGCATTCGCTGAACTCGACGGTGAAGACGGCACACTCGGCCTCGCCGGTTGGACGAAGAAGCTGACCGGGTTGCCGACCATCACCGTCGGTTCGGTCGGACTCGATTCCGTGTTCACGACGGCATTCACCGGCGAAGCTGCATCTGCTGTCACCGGGCTGGAGCGTCTCGAAGCTCAGTACGAGAGGGGTGAATTCGACATGGTTGCCATCGGGCGCGCGCTGCTCGCCGATCCCGAGTGGGTCGAGAAACTCCGCACCGGACGCGCGGACGAGCACATCGCATTCACCGCAGAACATCGCACGCACCTGAACTGACCTCGCACGACAAAACGGCACTCCCGCAATTGTGGGAGTGCCGTTTGTGGGTCTGCCGGAAGTACTAGCTGCCGAGCGTGACCGGGTCGGGGCCGATGCGGCCGGCCGGGTCTTCGAGAGCACCGATCGCGTTGATCTGTTCCGGTGTCAGTTCGAATCCGAAGACATCGAAGTTGGCGGCGATACGTTCGGGGGTCACCGACTTCGGAATCACCACGTTTCCGATCTGCAGGTGCCAGCGAATGATCACCTGAGCCGCGGTGACGCCATGAGCGTCGGCGATAGCGGTGATGACGGGGTCGCCGAGAACGGTTCCCTGGCCGAGCGGGCTCCACGCTTCCGTCGCGATTCCCTTGCCGGTGTGGAAGGCGCGCAGTTCTGCCTGGTTGAACTTGGGATGGAGCTCGATCTGATTGAGGACCGGCACCTCACCGGTTTCGCCGATGACGCGCTCGAGGTTCTCGATGGTGAAGTTGGAAACGCCGATGGATCGAACCCGTCCGTCGGCCTTGAGCTTCTGGAATGCCTTGAACGTCTCGACGTACAGGTCCTTGGACGGAACCGGCCAGTGGATCAGGTACAGGTCGAGGTACTCGAGACCCAACTTGTCGAGGCTGGCGTCGAATGCCGCAAGCGTCGAGTCGTAGCCTTGGTCGTCGTTCCACAGTTTTGTCGTGATGTAGAGGTCTTCGCGGGCGATGCCGGATTCGGCGATCGCGCGGCCGACGCCCACCTCGTTGCCGTAGATCTTGGCGGTGTCGATACTGCGGTAGCCGGTCTTCAGGGCTGTGGAGACGGCTTCCTGCGTCTCGTCGTCCGGAACCTGGAACACACCGAATCCGAGTGCGGGGATCGTCTTACCGTCGTTCAGAACAATGGTCGGTACAGAGGTCACATCGTTGGTCTCGGTCATATGTGGATCCAACGCACGGGTGCCAGGAGGCATTCCCCACCGAACCTCCTCTTCGCACCCTTGTCGCACCCGAAATGCCGGTCTACCTTGGAATACAAGTAATTGAATCGCCTCGAGAAAAGAGAGAGCGATGAATCTCGGATATCGTCTCGCCTACAAGGTCGGCGTCACTCCATGGGAGCACACCGGTCACGGCTTCGACGCTCAACTGTCCGGCCTTCTGGATGCGATTCCCCTACCGGAAGGTGGCCGTGCACTCGATATCGGTTGCGGCACCGGACGCCATTCCATCGAGCTGGCGCAACGCGGGTGGCACGTCACCGGCGTTGACGCCGAACAGGAACCGCTCGACAAAGCGCGCATTCATGCGCGTGAAGCACACGTCGACGTCCGGTTCCTCCACGAGGACGCGGCAGACCTGCACATTGCTGTCGACGGCGGGCACATGCTGGTGCTCGACATCGGCTGTTTTCACGGGCTCACCGATCATCAACGGCGGGACTACGGGAGATCCGTAAATGCGATCACCGCACCGGGAGCGTCCATGGTGATGTTCGCATTCGGACCGGGGCACCGTTGGCCGATGCCACACGGCGTCTCGGAGGAGGACGTCATGCGTGCATTCGACGGTTGGTCGATGGCCTCGAGCATGGCCGCGGACGGTCGGTACTCGCCACTGCGGGTCCTTGCGCCACCCCCGTGGTGTTACCCCCTGGCCCGGGGCTGCCCGCGGTGCGCCTTTATACCCCGCCCGCGTTAAATAACGGCGCACAGCACCGGGGATACTTCTCAGGTGACTGCAACACTGCGCATCAGCGGCCTCTCTGCTTCCCGGGGAGAACGCACCCTGTTCTCCGACCTCGACCTCACCGTTGCCCCCGGCGACGTCATCGGCCTCGTCGGCGCGAACGGCGCCGGCAAGTCGACGCTTCTCACCGCACTGGCCGGAATCGGAACCGCCGACGTCGAGGGTTCGATCATCCTCAGCCCGCCGGATGCTGCGGTCGGTTACCTCGCGCAGGAACCCGATCGCATCGAGGGTGAGACCGTCCTCGAGTTCCTCGGCCGCCGCACCGGCGTCGCCCACGCCGAGGAAGTCATGAACTCCGCAGCCGAAACCCTGGCCGAAACCGAAGAGGATCTGTACTCCCCGGCTCTCGAACGCTGGCTCGCTCTCGGCGGCGCCGACCTGCTCGAGCGCGCCGAGAAGGTGGTCGAAGAACTCGGTCTCGGAGTTCCACTCGATGCACATATGACGGCATTGTCCGGCGGTCAGGCCGCGCGCGCCGGCCTCGCGTCACTGTTACTTTCGCGCTACGACATTCTCTTGTTGGACGAGCCCACCAACGATCTCGACCTACGCGGTCTCGAGCAGTTGGAGCGATTTGTCGCCGAGACGCGCGCAGCACTGGTTGTCGTGAGCCATGATCGCGAGTTCCTCTCGCGCACCGTCACCGGAATCGTGGAACTCGATCTGGCACAACAGGACATCGCCGTGTACGACGGCGGCTACGAGTCGTACCTCGCCGAACGCGAGATCGCCCGCCAGCACGCACGCGAGGCGTTCGAGGAATACGCAGGCACCCGCTCCGATCTCGAAGATCGCGCACAGATGCAGCGCAACTGGATGGAACACGGCGTCCGCAACGCGCGTCGTAAAGCCAAGGACAACGACAAGATCGGACGCGGATTGCGGACCGAGTCGACGGAGAAGCAAGCCGCGAAAGCTCGCCAGACTCAACGCCGCATCGAGCGACTCGAAGTGGTCGAGGAACCGCGCAAGGAGTGGGAACTTCGTATGGAGATCGCGGCGGCGCCGCGGTCCGGTTCCGTTGTCGCGACCACGAACGGCGCCAAGGTAACTCGCGGTCAGTTCACGTTCGGTCCGGTCACGACGCAGATCGACTGGGGCGATCGAATTCTCGTCACGGGCGCGAACGGGGCAGGCAAGACCACCCTCCTGAACGTCCTGCTCGGCAAACTCGTCCCGGACGAGGGCATCGCGTCGCTGGGTTCCGGTGTCGCGATCGGTGAGATCGATCAGGCGCGTGGATTGTTCGAAGGTGATCAACCAGTCGTGGAGGCCTTCGGTGCGCAGGTTCCGGACTGGCCCGATGCCGATGTCCGCACTCTCCTCGCCAAGTTCGGCCTGCGCGGACACCACGTACTCAGATCTGCCGCTTCCCTGTCCCCCGGCGAGAGAACAAGGGCTGCACTTGCTTTGCTCCAGGCTCGCGGCGTGAACCTACTGGTACTGGACGAGCCGACGAACCATCTCGACCTTCCGGCGATCGAACAGCTCGAGCAGGCGATGGAGTCGTTCGAGGGAACCCTCCTTCTGGTCACTCACGATCGACGCATGCTGCAGTCCACCCGAAGCACGCGCCGGTGGCGAATGGAGAACGGACAGCTCTTCGAGGAGTAGCCGATCGACTCTGCTTGCGCAGACAACCCGCGTGTGCAACTATTTATCAGGCGCACGCAATAGTTGCATGCGCGGCATAGGTGGCCCGCGGATGACATGATCCCCCGTCGAGCTGCCACATCCCAGTCCCGAAAGGCACTCTTCAATGTTGTCGATCCCCGACCGCACACTGACTCACGGAACCACCGGCGAGCCGATCACCATCCCGCAACTCGGGTACGGCGTTTTCCAGGTACCGGACGCACAGACCGAAGAGGTCACTGCCACCGCTCTGGAGATCGGCTACCGCCACATCGACACCGCCGCGATCTACGGCAACGAAGCCGGTGTCGGCCGCGCCATCGCAAGTTCGGATATCCCTAGGTCAGAGCTTTTTGTCACCACCAAGCTGTGGAATGACGATCAGGGCCACGACCGAACACTCGCCGCGTTCGACACGAGCCTCGACAAGCTCGGACTCGACTACGTCGACCTGTATCTGATCCACTGGCCCGCGCCGGCAAAGGGCCTGTTCGTGGAAACGTGGGCCGCTTTCGAGGAGATCCTCGCCTCCGGCCGTGCCCGGGCGATCGGTGTGTCCAACTTCCTGCCCGAGCATCTCGAACTGCTGGCCCAGCACAGCGCGACCACCCCGGCCGTCAACCAGATCGAATTGCACCCCAGACTGCAACAGCACACTTCTCGGGAGTACGCCCAGAGTCGCAGCATCGAAATCGAGGCTTGGAGCCCATTGGGACAGGGAACCATCCTCGACGACCCGGCCATCGGGAAAATTGCTGCAGCACACGGCAAGAGCCCTGCACAGATCATTCTGCGTTGGCATCTCGAACAGGGCCACACCGTTCTGTCGAAGTCGGTCACGCCTGCCCGTATGCGCGACAACGCCGCAATCTTCGACTTCGCACTCGATACCGACGAGTCAGCGGCCATCACAGCGCTGAACACCGACAGCCGTGTCGGACCCGATCCAGTCGAATTGAACTGAATCGAAACGACTTCAGGGATTCTCGTGGGGAGTCAACGTCAGCAGCACAGAATCGACGGACTGCTCGGCCAGGAGCGCGTCCAGCGGTAAGTGACGGAACAACGCTCGGTAATAGATCGGCGACGCCAGCGCGTCCAGGACGAAGTCCAGGTCGAAGTCGCTCCGAATGTCGCCGCGTAGCCGCGCCGATTCCAGCACTGCCGCAGTGGAATCGCGTCGTGGCTGAAAGAATGCCGACTGGAAATCCCGCGCCAATTCCGGGTCCGCCGCCAGATCCGCGACCAACGCGGGCAGGATCCGACCGACTACCGTTTCACTCAGTCCCACAACCAATGTCGTGATGCCGGCGACCAGGTCTGCCCTGAGATCGCCGGTGTCCGGCGTTGGATCAGTACCGATGTGCGCCACGACGACGTCGACCACCAGATGCCGCTTCGACGGCCATCTCCGGTAGATGGCGGGTCGATGCACGCCGGCTCTCGTCGCCACCGAACCGATCGACAGCTCCGCATATCCGTTCTCCCCCAACAACTCCAGGGTTGCCGCCAGAACGGCGTCGTCGATCCGCTCGTCGCGGGCGCGCACCATCTACAGCACCGGCCGCGGCATGAGCACCAGACGCCAGCCGTCGGGATCTTCGAAGGTCATCCCCGCATTCTCCTCCCAGTACGGATTCTCGGCGCCAACGGGTTCGTGCCCTGCTTCCCCCAACCTCTGAACTACCTCGTACATCGCCGACTCGCCGGCGAAGTAGAGCACCAACAGGTTGTCCTGCGTCGGCGCCGGGCATGGGCTTCCGTCTTCGTGGGTCGTGAATTCGAGGTGATAGTTCGAATCCGGCAGACCCAGCATGATTCCGTCGTACCCGGCATGACCGGAGAACCGGTAGAGCTCTGGCAATCCCAGACAGTCGCGATAGAACGCAATCACGTCGTCGAGCCTGTCGGTGGGTCGCGCTACGCGCACTTGCACTACTGCGAGGTCGTTCGGCCAAGTTGTCATTCCCAAACAGTACAGTACGTACCGTAATGTTTCGAGAAGATGGCTGCCGCCTCCCGACGGCAGCTCGCTGCAACTACAAGCGATCATTCTCCGGAAACGCCGCCTTGGGCATGAACTTCGGCCTGGCGAACAGCACAGACAGTTTAGTGGGCTGTGACTCCACCGGACGATCGGACCGGTACAGCAACGCCTGCTGCGGCGTGCTCACCCATTCACTGGCGAAGATCTCACCGAGGCGCGAAACCGGCACGTGCGACCCGCCCTCGAGTCGAACGGTGACGTCCGCCCCGATGTCCGACTGGCCGTACACGACCCACCACGATTCACCCTCAACGTCCCCTGGAGTGTGCTGCCCGATACCGATGACTGCACCCTTCTCCATCGGATCGCGCCAGACCGCCTCGCGCCCTTGCGGTCCCACGCAGTAGCTACCATCCTCACGCACCTGCACGACCAGGCCGGACTCCTCGAGCACCAACTGTTCGACCACCATGCCAAGCCCCTTCCGTTGCCCGAACCTTATCCGCCGGCACGCCCCAGAAGCGGAACAATCGCGGTTCGTGTTGACAAATTGTTGGGTTTTTACAACACTTTGATGCATGAGCCCAGTCCGGCGGGGAGACGCGCTCCCCATCTTCAATCGCATCGGAGTGCTTCGCGCCGAGCGGAAGATGAGCCGGGCACAGCTTGCGCAACTCGTCGACGTGAATCCGCAGACGGTGGGGGCACTCGAACGCGGTGACCACTACCCCAGCCTGGATCTTGCATTCCGAATCTGCTGGGTGTTCAACCTCCCGGTGGAGGCGGTGTTCTCCCGGACGGAGTTCGGGCCGCTGTCGACGGAGGTCTACCGGAATGCACTGTCGACGGAGGTCTACCGATCTGACCGCACTACCGAGGGGAGTGAAAAGCCAAGTGCCTGAATCAAATCTGATCGACCGCTACCAGGCCCACCGCACTCGGCGGTTCCTGCAGAACGAGGAGACGTTCCGACATTGGCTCCCGAATTGGCGAACCCGTCGACGTCGGCGCGTACTCGTCGTCGCCCTGGCGGTCCTGTTCACCACGATGGTTGCCGTCAGCACAGCATGCCTGTTCAATCCGCTCTTCGCCGTGGCATGGCCGGTCCTCACCCTGCTGTTCCTGCCGACGTGGTCCTCACTTCAAATCGTGTCGGGCCGGCAAGGGGATGCTCCGCGGCAGGCGTTGGACGAATGGGAGATCCAGCAACGCAACGACGCTCGCTCCGTCGGGCTCAGCGTGACCCAAACGTTGGTCTTCATTGTCGCCATTTTCCTCATTTTCACCTCGTCGGTGCAGTGGAATGTAGAGAGGCTGCCTTACACGGGAGGTTTATTGGCACTGACTGCAATGCTGATCGGCGCGTGCACGCCCGCGATGATTCTCTCGTGGACCAATCCAGACCCGGATCCGATTGATTCGGAAGAGTTCGATCTCTGACCCGTATTACCGAAGCGCACCACTCGACCGATGGGAAGGACCCATGTCAGCCACCCTCACGATCGACGGCATCTCGAAACGCTACGGCGACGTCGTCGCACTCGACAACCTGAGTTTCGAAGTGCGCCCAGGCGAGATCTTCGGATTCGTCGGCAGCAACGGCGCCGGCAAGACGACCACGATGCGCATTGCGCTGGGTGTGCTCGGAGCAGATTCGGGAGAAGTTCGCCTCGGCGGCAAACCCGTCGACCTCGACGTGCGTCGCACTATCGGATACATGCCGGAGGAACGCGGCCTCTACCCCAAGATGAAGGTGGGAGCGCAACTTTCCTATCTGGCCGAGCTACACGGACTCTCGAAGGCCGACGCGCACGCGGCCACTGAGCGGTGGACCGAACGTCTGGGCATCGCCGAACGCGTCAAGGACACCGTCGATTCCCTGTCCCTCGGTAATCAGCAACGTGTGCAGCTCGCGGCGGCGCTGGTTCACGACCCATCGGTACTCGTTCTGGACGAACCGTTTTCGGGCCTTGACCCCGTAGCGGTCGATGTCATGAGTGACGTGCTGGTCGAGAAGGCTCGCACCGGTGTTCCCGTAATCTTCTCCAGCCATCAGCTGGATCTGGTGGAGCGCTTGTGCGATCGCGTGGGCATCATCAGCCGCGGCAGCATGCGGGAGATCGGAACCGTCGACGAACTACGAGGCAAGGGCGACGGCCGAATCGAAGTCTTCGCCCCTGACGCGCCGGTCGGTTGGGCACACCATCTGATCGGTGTCACCACACTGAGCCACCTCGACGGTCGAACGCTCCTGAGCGTCGACGGAACCGCCGACGATCAGCAGATCCTGCATGCAGCGTTGAAAACCGGACCGGTGCACGAGTTCACGCTACGACGTCCGTCACTGACCGATCTGTTCCGAGAGGTAGTAGCCGCATGAGCAACCAGTTGAGCGGAGGTCGAGCCATCGGGTTGGTCGCCCGACGCGAATTCATGACGCAGATCTCGAAGAAGAGTTTTGTGATCAGCAACGTCATCATTCTGGTCGCGATCATCGGCGGCATCATCGCCTTCTCGCTCTTCTCCGGCGGCGACGAGGACAAGTCGAAGATCGGCTTGGTCGGCAACCAGTCACTCAGTGCCACGATGGTGTCCATCGGCGACACCCTCGGCAATCCGGTGACGGTAACGGAGGTTTCCGACGACGGCACCGCGCGTGATCAAGTCAAGGACGGTGACCTCGACGTGGCCGTGATTGCCGGATCGGGCGGCGGCGTCACTGTCGTGACCAAGAAGGAAGTGCCCACGAATCTGCGCGCCGTCATCGAGAGTTCCGTTGCACAGCAGGCACAATCGAATGCGCTTTCCGCTGCGGGGATCGATCCGGCTCAGCTCGCCGAAGCCACGTCCACGGCAGTGGTCACCATCGATGCCATCGATCCCCCGGATCCCGAACAGGGCCAACGCATAGCGATGTCGATCGCTGCTGTGGTGCTCCTCTACATGCAGATCCTGCTGTTCGGAACGTACGTGGCGATGGGCGTCGTCGAGGAGAAGTCCAGTCGCGTGGTCGAGCTGCTGCTCTCCACTCTTCGTCCGCTGCAGTTGTTGTGGGGCAAGGTTCTCGGAATCGGTGCTGTCGGCCTGATGCAGATGGCTGCCTATGCCGTCGCGGGCGTCGCCACCGGACTGGCGACGGGCGTCCTGACCGTGACGGGCACCGCGATCGGCGTTCTGTTCGGCACTCTCGGGTGGTTCATTCTCGGCTTCCTCTTCTTCGCCGTGCTGTACGCCGCCGCCGGGTCCATGGTCTCGCGGCAGGAGGACGTCAACGCCACCGCGATGCCTCTCGCGCTGCTCGTCATGGCGATGGTCAGCGTGGCTTTCGTTTCGGTGAGCAATCCAGAAGGAACCCTGAGCAACGTGTTGAGTTGGATTCCGCCGTTCTCGGCAATCCTCATGCCCCTGCGTATTTCCGCCGGTGTTGCTTCTCCGTTCCAGATCGTGGGAACGATTCTGCTGATGCTGGTGGTGACCGCTGCGTTGTCGATGATCGCGGCAAAGATCTACCAGCGCTCCATCCTTCGTATCGGCAAGGTCGTGTCATGGAAAGAGGCGTTCGGACGCTGATTCTCCAGCGCACAACTGGCGCCACGCGATCCCGGCGGCACCCCGTCCAGGTAGGTTCATCCTGGACGGGGTGCTGCTTACTTGGAGGACGTTGTGCGAATCTCGGCCGAAGGACTACTCACTGCGGTACTCGATCCCGAGAGCTTCGTCTCTTGGGACTCCCCGCCCGTCGACGTCGGACCTGGCCCGAAATACGCAGAAGACCTGGCGAAGGCCCGCGAGAAGAGCGGAGTTGACGAGTCCGTCGTCACCGGTGTCGGTACCGTTCGGGGACGTCGGGTCGCGGTAATTGCCTGTGAATTCAGCTTTCTCGCCGGTTCCATCGGAGTCGCCGCGGCCGAGCGGATCGTGACCGCCGTCGAA
>NZ_CAURKP010000159.1:0-11671 GCF_963525155.1 uncultured Rhodococcus sp. | reverse complement strand
ACTTTGGAGTGCGAGCACGTGACCAGGTTCGACAGTATCGAGCGCGCAGTAGCAGATATCGCTGCAGGTAAAGCTGTTGTCGTCGTGGACGACGAGGATCGCGAGAACGAGGGCGACCTCATCTTCGCCGCCGAGAAAGCCACCCCGGAACTGGTGGCGTTCATGGTCAGGTACACCTCCGGCTACCTGTGCGTGCCGCTCGACGGTGACGATTGCGATCGGCTGGGCCTGCCCCCGATGTACGCCACCAACCAGGACAAGCACGGCACGGCGTACACCGTCACCGTCGACGCCCGTGAGGGAATCGGTACCGGCATCTCGGCGTCGGACCGCGCTGCGACGATGCGTCTGCTCGCCAACCCCGAATCCGGTGCCAACGATTTCACTCGCCCCGGTCACGTCGTTCCGCTCCGCGCGAAGGAAGGCGGAGTACTGCGTCGTCCTGGCCACACGGAAGCTGCAGTCGACCTCGCCCGCATGGCGGACCTGCGTCCTGCCGGCGTCATCTGCGAAATCGTCAGCCAGAAGGACGAAGGCGCGATGGCTCAGACCGACGAGTTGCGAGTATTTGCCGACGAACACAACCTTGCTCTGATCTCGATCGCGGACCTCATCGCGTGGCGTCGCAAGCACGAGAAGCACGTACTGCGCATCGCCGAGGCCCGCATCCCCACCCGCCACGGTGAGTTCACCGCTGTCGGCTACACCAGCATCTACGACGAGGTCGAGCACGTTGCGCTGGTGCGCGGCGACATCGCAGGCCCCGACGGCGACGGTAGCGACGTACTCGTCCGCGTTCACTCCGAGTGCCTCACCGGCGACGTCTTCGGTTCGCTGCGGTGCGATTGCGGCCCGCAGCTCGACGCCGCACTGGACATGGTCGCCCAGGAGGGCCGCGGCGTTGTTCTGTACATGCGCGGGCACGAGGGTCGTGGCATCGGTCTCATGCACAAGCTGCAGGCCTACCAGCTCCAGGACGCCGGTTCCGACACCGTCGACGCCAATCTCGAACTCGGCCTGCCGGCGGACGCCCGTGACTACGGCATCGGTGCCCAGATCCTCGTCGATCTGGGGATCTCGTCGATGCGTCTGCTGACCAACAACCCGGCCAAGCGTGTGGGTCTGGACGGCTACGGCCTGCAGATCACCGATCGTGTTCCGATGCCGTTGCGCGCGAATGCGGAGAACCTCACCTACCTGCGCACCAAGCGCGACCGGATGGGGCACGATCTGATCGGACTGGACGAGTACGAGGCGAACCAGAACACCGCACAGCCGGGAACCGCACTGTGAGCGGCGAAGGTCAGCCGCAGCTCGCGATCGCCGAGGCCAAGGATCTGAAGCTGGCGATCGTTGCCGGGCAGTGGCACGCGACGATCTCCGAGGCTCTGATCGCGGGCGCGCAGCGCGTCGCGCAGGAAGCACAGATCAAGGACGTGACACTGGTCCGTGTCGCCGGCGCGATCGAACTGCCGGTCGTTGCGCAGGCATTGGCGCGCACGCACGACGCCGTCGTCGCACTCGGTGTTGTCATCCGCGGCGGTACGCCGCACTTCGAGTACGTGTGCGACGCGGTCACCGCGGGCCTCACACGCGTCTCGCTCGACGAAAGCACCCCCGTGGGGAACGGTGTCCTGACCACCGACACCGAGCAGCAGGCTCTTGACCGTTCGGGTCTGCCGGGTAGCGTCGAGGACAAGGGCGCACAGGCCTGCGCCGCCGCACTGGACACCGCAGTGACCCTGCGCCATCTCCGAGCACCATGGACCGAGGATTCGTTTCGATGAGTACACCCGGCGACCATGAGAACTGGGAACTGATCGCGTCACCGCGTAAGTCGACGCGATACGCGATCGGAGTTGCCGTCCTCCTGGTGATCGTTCACGTCACACTGGCACTCCTGCTTCGCCAGGGGTCCACCGGCGTGTACTTCCGTGCCGCGGACCAGATCGCGATGGCAGGCATCGGCACCATTCTGGCTCTCGGTGTGCTGATGTTGACGCGGCCCCGGGTCAAGGTGGGCAAGCAGGGTATTGCCGTACGAAACATCCTGGGCGAGAAGATCGTCGACTGGGATCTGTTCGAGGGACTCTCGTTCCCCGACGGTGCCGCCTGGGCACGCATCGAATTGCCCGACGACGAGTACATGGCAGTGATGGCGATCCAGTCCAACGACCGCGAGTACGCCGTCGACACGGTCGGTAAGTTCCGCGAACTGGCCGACCGCTACGCACCGGTCGCGCACAAGAGCAACTGACGTCTTCCGACCGATTCGGTGCCCGCATCCTGCGCGTTTCCGAGTCGGTCGGTGGCGGCGACTAACCTGAAACCGTGCCGGATCCCTCGACTTACCGCCCCGCTACCGGAACCATTCCGGCTGCGCCGGGCGTCTACAAATTTCGCGATCCGCATGGTCGGGTCATTTACGTCGGAAAGGCGAAAAGCCTCCGTTCACGTTTGAACTCGTACTTCGCGGACGTCACGACACTTCATCCCCGTACTCGGCAGATGGTGACCACCGCCGGCAGCGTCGAGTGGACCGTCGTCAGTACCGAAGTCGAAGCGCTTCAGCTCGAGTACAACTGGATCAAGGAATTCGATCCGCGGTTCAACGTCCGGTACCGCGACGACAAGACGTACCCGGTTCTCGCGGTGACGCTCAACGAAGAGTTCCCGCGCTTGTTCGTCTACCGCGGTCCGCGGCGCAAGGGTGTCCGGTACTTCGGTCCCTACTCCCATGCCTGGGCCATCCGCGAAACACTCGATCTGCTGCTACGAGTCTTTCCCGCACGAACGTGCTCGTCCGGAGTCTTCAAACGACACAACCAGATCGGCCGGCCGTGTCTGCTCGGCTACATCGACAAGTGCTCGGCGCCCTGCGTCGGGCGAGTCAGCGCCGAGGAGCATCGTCAGATCGTCGAAGATTTCTGCGACTTCCTCGCCGGCCGCACGGACAAGTTGGTCAAAGATCTCGAAAAGCGCATGCAGCAGGCTTCCGAGGACCTCGACTTCGAGACCGCAGCCCGTCTGCGTGACGATATCGGGGCTTTGCGCAAGGCGCTCGAGAAGCAGGCCGTCGTACTCGGTGACGGCACCGACGCCGATCTCGTCGCCTTTGCCACCGATGATCTCGAAGCCGCCGTTCAGGTGTTCCACGTGCGGGGCGGACGCGTGCGGGGTCAGCGTGGTTGGGTCGTGGAGAAGGCAGGCGACGCCATCGACTGGGCCGCACTCGACGCCGAGTCCGACCTGCCGATCCTGGTCGAGCAGTTCCTCACCCAGTTCTACGGGGAGCAGGCGGCCCTCGACCCGGGAGCGGGTTCCGAGGCCGGGATCAGCGCAGTTCCCAAGGAAGTTCTGGTGCCGGTTCTGCCGGCAAACGCGACCGAGATCCAGGCGTGGCTGAGCAAGCTTCGGGGATCGCAAGTGCAACTGCGGGTTCCGCAACGCGGCGACAAGAAAGACCTCGCCGAAACAGTCCAGCGAAACGCGAAAGAGGCTCTGGCGCAGCACAAGCTCAAGCGCGCCGGCGACTTCACTTCGCGTTCCGCGGCGCTTCAGGGCATCCAGGAAGCACTGGACCTGGACTCGGCTCCGCTACGAATCGAATGCATCGACATCAGTCACGTCCAGGGAACCGACGTCGTGGCGTCACTGGTCGTGTTCGAGGACGGGCTCCCGCGTAAGTCGGACTACCGGCACTACGCGATCAAGGAAGCCGCCGGTGACGGTCATTCCGACGACGTCGCGAGTATCGCGGAGATCACGCGTCGGCGGTTCCTGCGCCACAACCGCGACCTGGGCGTCCTCGCGGCGTCGGCGTCGACCATGGACTCGGACGGTGGGGATCTGGCTCCCGAAGCGGCGATCGACCCGGCGACGGGCCGGCCTCGGCGGTTCGCCTATCCGCCCAATCTGTTCGTCGTGGACGGCGGCGCCCCTCAGGTCACGGCGGCAGCGGCGGTCCTCGACGAGCTGGGGGTCACTGACGTCGCGGTAGTCGGGTTGGCCAAAAGACTCGAAGAGGTATGGGTACCGGGGGAAGAAGATCCGGTCATCCTTCCCCGAACGAGCGAGTCGTTGTACCTACTGCAGCGCATCCGAGACGAAGCCCACCGCTTCGCGATCACGTTCCATCGCAGCAAACGCTCGAGGCGGATGACGGCTTCGGCTCTGGATTCGGTCAAGGGGCTCGGTGAAACTCGTCGAACCGCTCTGGTGGCTCACTTCGGTTCCGTGGCGAAGCTGAAAACGGCAACGGTCGAGGAGATCATGCAGGTCCCCGGTATCGGTGAGACCACCGCCACAGCAGTTCTGGCCGCACTCGGCACGGATTCGGCTGCAGCCGACGCGGGCGCTGAAGCTCGAGCGCTGCCAGCCGCGGTAGGGGATGATGAGCTGGACACGGAATCCGAATCGTCTGTTACGTCTGCTGACGCGCCCAGCGCCGAATCCGGTAGCGATGACGAGGGCTCCGAGTCGCGAGAATTGTCCATGCCGACGACGGGGCCGAGTGCACAGTGACTACCGACAGCGCCAAAGACAGTCGAACGATGGATTTCCTGCTGGTGACGGGATTGTCCGGAGCAGGTTTGAGTACCGCTGCCAAGGTGCTCGAAGACCTCGGCTGGTATGTCGCGGACAATTTGCCACCTGAGCTCATTTCCCGAATGGTCGGTCTGAGCTTGACCTCCGATCCGCCGGTCGATCGTCTCGCCGTCGTGATCGACGTGCGGAGTCGACTCTTCACCGGCGATCTCGGGTGGGTGCTCACCGAACTCGAGGCGGAACCGATCCACACTCGGGTGCTGTACCTCGAAGCGTCGGACGACGTGTTGATCCGACGGTTCGAACAGGTGCGCCGCAGTCATCCGTTGCAGAACGACGGCATCGACGGCACGTTGTCCGAAGGGATCGCAGCCGAGCGTCGGCAGTTGGCCGTGGTGAAGGCGGCCGCAGATCTGGTCATCGACACGTCGGCGCTGAAGGCGCATCAGCTGCGTCAGAAGATCGAAACGGCGTTCGGGAACGATGCCAACCGCACGATGAAGGTGACGGTCCAGTCGTTCGGATTCAAGTACGGCCTGCCGATGGACGCCGATCTCGTCTGTGACGTTCGTTTCCTGCCCAACCCCCACTGGATCCCTGAACTTCGCCCGCACACCGGTCAGGATGCCGACGTCCGCGACTACGTGTTGTCCCGCGAGGGCGCGGAAGACTATCTCGACACCTACCGACATCTGGTGGATTTGACGATCGCCGGATATCGACGAGAAGGAAAGCGCTACATGACAATTGCGGTCGGGTGCACCGGCGGTAAGCACCGAAGCGTGGCCATGTCCGAAGCTCTCGCGAGGCGTTTGGGTTCCGAGGACGACATCTCGGTCAGCATCGTGCACCGGGATCTGGGGCGCGAATGAGTGAACCGACACATCGCTCGCGGGAGACACCCGAGGGGCCGGCCATCGTCGCGCTCGGCGGCGGGCACGGATTGTTCGCCACGCTCCAGGCCGTCAGACGCTTGACGCTCGACGTCACCGCGGTGGTCACGGTCGCCGACGACGGTGGTTCGTCGGGCCGGCTGCGCGCCGAACTCGGCGTCATCCCGCCTGGAGACCTCCGGATGGCGCTGGCTGCTCTCGCGTCGGACGAACCCGAGATAGTCGACTGGACTCGGACCATTCAGCATCGCTTCGGCGGTGTCGGCGCACTTGCCGGGCATTCGGTGGGCAATCTCATCCTGGCCGGACTGACCGAGGTGCTCGGCGATCCGGTCGTCGCGCTCGACGAGATGGCGCGACTGCTGCGAATCCGTGGCCGTGTGCTGCCGATGTCGCCGATCGCGCTCGAGATCGAAGCCGACGTTCAAGGACTCGAAGAGGACCCCCGCGTCAGCCGCTGCATTCGTGGACAGGTTGCCGTCGCGACCACCCCGGGCAAGGTTCGGCGTGTGAGACTGCTCCCGTCCAATCCGCCCGCGTGCCCCGATGCCGTGACTGCGATCGATCGTGCCGATCTCGTGGTTCTCGGCCCGGGATCGTGGTTCTCGAGCGTGATCCCACACGTCCTGGTACCCGAACTCGTCGAATCACTGTCGTCGACGAAGGCTCGAAAGGTACTGGTGCTCAATCTCGCACCCGAGCCGGGGGAGACCGCCGGATTCTCCGCAGAGCGTCACCTGCACGTACTCTCCCAACACGTGCCCGATTTCCGGGTCGACTATGTGGTGGTCGACTCGGCGTCGGTACCGGCCGGGCGTGAACGTGAACATCTGCAGCGTGCGGCGGATCAATTTTCAGCCGAAGTCAGGTACGCGGATGTCGCGGACACCTCACCGGGCGCAGCGCATGTACACGATCCGGCAAAACTGGCCGATGTACTGGCGGAACTGTCGAGCAGTGCGGCAGTAGGGGATTCGACACAGTCTTCCCTGCAAGAACAGCAATCCGAAGAACAGAGGGAGAACGCTTCGTGGCAATGACAGCGGAGGTTAAGGACGAACTGAGCCGGTTAGTGGTGACTCAGGTCAGCTGCCGCAAGGCAGAGGTCTCCGCGTTGCTGCGCTTTGCCGGTGGGCTCCACATCGTCGGCGGCCGGGTGGTCGTCGAAGCAGAGGTGGATCTGGGCTCCACGGCGCGACGTCTGCGCCGGGAGATATTCGACCTGTTCACCTACAGTGCCGACGTGCACGTACTCAGTGCGGGCGGGCTTCGAAAGTCCGCTCGCTACATCGTGCGTGTGGCGAAGGAGGGTGAGGCCCTCGCGCGCCAGACGGGACTGCTCGATCTTCGCGGGCGCCCGGTTCGCGGCTTGCCTGCGCAGGTCGTCGGCGGAAGTGTCGGCGACGCCGAAGCAGCGTGGCGCGGTGCGTTCCTCGCGCACGGTTCCCTGACCGAACCCGGCCGTTCGTCGGCGCTCGAAGTGAGCTGCCCCGGCCCGGAAGCTGCACTTGCTCTGGTTGGAGCTGCGCGGCGTCTGGGGATCTCGGCGAAGGCACGTGAGGTTCGCGGAACGGATCGTGTGGTGATCCGCGACGGTGAGGCCATCGGCGATCTCCTGACCCGAATGGGAGCCCAGGACACACGTCTGGTGTGGGAGGAGAGGCGGATGCGACGCGAGGTCCGCGCCACCGCCAATCGTCTCGCCAATTTCGACGACGCAAACCTGCGACGCTCTGCTCGCGCTGCCGTTGCGGCTGCTGCGCGCGTCGAGCGTGCGTTGGAGATCCTCGGTGAGGACGTGCCCGATCACCTCGCGGCGGCGGGTGCACTGCGCGTCGAGCATCGGCAGGCGTCCCTCGAAGAACTCGGCCAGTTGGCCGACCCGCCGATGACCAAGGACGCCGTTGCCGGACGTATCCGTCGCCTGCTGTCGATGGCTGATCGCAAGGCCAAGGAAACGGGCATACCCGACACCGAATCCGCAGTGAATGTGGAGCTACTCGAAGAGGGGTGACCTGCCCTCCGTCAGGGTGGGCTGCGCACGTTCGGGCCACGCGCATTAGGGTATGAGTCACATCGACCGATGAACCCCACGTCCGCGTCGTGCACACACGGATTCGGAGTATGCGTGGGTCAAGTTGCACACCAGAATCATGGTCAAAGGAGCGAATTGTGACTGTCCGGGTTGGCGTAAACGGTTTCGGCCGTATCGGACGTAACTTCTTCAGGGCGGTGGATGCGCAGAAGGCGCTCGGAACCACCGATATCGAGATCGTGGCAGTCAACGACCTGACTGACAACGCGACGCTCGCTCACCTGCTGAAGTACGACTCCATCCTCGGCCGTTTGCCGTACGACGTGTCGCTCGACGGTGACGACACGATCGTCGTCGGCGATCAGCGCATCAAGGCCCTCGCACACCGTGGCCCGTTGAACGAACTTCCCTGGGGCGAGCTGGGCGTCGACGTCGTCGTCGAGTCCACCGGCATCTTCACCGACGCCGCAAAGGCCAAGGGACACCTCGAAGCCGGCGCCAAGAAGGTCATCATCTCGGCTCCGGCCAAGGGTGAAGACATCACCATCGTGATGGGCGTCAACGACGACAAGTACGACGGCAGCCAGAACATCATCTCCAACGCGTCGTGCACCACCAACTGCCTCGGCCCCATCGCCAAGGTTCTCGACGACGAGTTCGGCATCGTCAAGGGTCTGATGACCACGATCCACGCGTACACCCAGGATCAGAACCTGCAGGACGCTCCGCACGCAGACCTCCGTCGCGCCCGCGCAGCTGCCCTCAACATCGTTCCCACCGGTACCGGTGCAGCCAAGGCAATCGGCCTGGTTCTCCCGCAGTTGCTCGGCAAGCTCGACGGCTACGCACTGCGCGTGCCGATCCCCACGGGCTCGGTCACCGACCTCACCGCGAACCTGAAGAAGTCGGCCACCGCCGACGAGATCAACGCTGCGATGAAGGCTGCTGCCGAAGGACCCCTCAAGGGCATCCTGAAGTACACCGACGCACCGATCGTCTCCTCGGACATCGTCACCGACCCGCACTCGTCGATCTTCGACTCGGGTCTGACGAAGGTCATCGACGACCAGGTCAAGATCGTCTCCTGGTACGACAACGAGTGGGGCTACTCCAACCGCCTCGCCGACCTCATCGGCCTCGTCGCCAAGTCTCTCTGAGCGGAGTTTCGATAACAGTGGCAGTTCAGACGCTGAAGGATCTGCTGGACGCTGGGGTCGAGGGGCGCACCGTACTGGTGCGTTCCGACCTCAACGTCCCGTTGGATGGCGGAGAAATCACGGACCCGGGTCGCATCGTCGCGTCCGCTCCCACCCTGCGGGCACTTGCCGAGGGTGGAGCGAAGGTCATCGTGACCGCGCACCTCGGGCGCCCCGACGGTCAGCCCGATCCCAAGTTCTCCCTCGCACCGGTTGCCGCGAAGTTGGCCGAAATCCTCGGTCGCAACGTGCAACTCGCCGGTGACGTCGTGGGACAGGACGCGCTGGCTCGTTCCGAAGGACTCACCGATGGTGACGTCCTGATGCTCGAGAACATCCGTTTCGACCCTCGCGAGACCAGCAAGGACGAAGCCGAGCGGGTCAAGCTCGCCAAGGCTCTCGTCGAGCTGGTCGGTGACGACGGCGCATTCGTCTCCGACGGATTCGGTGTTGTTCACCGTAAGCAGGCGTCGGTCTTCGACGTCGCGAAGCTGCTCCCGCATTACGCCGGATACCTGGTCGGCGCCGAGGTCGAGGTGCTCGCCAAGCTCACGCAGGACGCGGCGCGTCCGTACGCGGTGGTGCTCGGTGGCTCCAAGGTCTCGGACAAGCTGGCCGTCATCGAGGCACTGGCGCCGAAGGTCGACACTCTGGTGATCGGCGGCGGAATGTTCTACACGTTCCTCGCGGCTCAGGGTGTGTCCGTGGGCAATTCGCTGTGCGAAGAGTCCATGATCGAGACCTGCAAGGATCTCCTCGACCGGTACGCCGACGTCATCCACATCCCTCAGGATGTTGTCGTCGCGGACTCCTTCTCGGCCGATGCCGAGTCGAAGATCGTTCCGTTCGACGAGATTCCCGACGGCTGGATGGGTCTGGACATCGGACCGGAGTCGGTCAAGCGCTTTGCCGCGATCCTGACCGGCGCCAAGACGGTGTTCTGGAACGGCCCGATGGGCGTGTTCGAGTTCCCGAAGTTCGAGGCAGGCACCCGTGGTGTCGCCGAGGCAATCGTGGAGGCAACCGAGAAGGGCGCCTTCAGCGTCGTCGGCGGCGGCGACTCCGCAGCAGCCGTTCGTCAGCTCGGTATCCCGGACGAGGGCTTCTCGCACATTTCCACCGGTGGTGGCGCTTCCCTCGAGTACCTCGAGGGCAAAGAGCTGCCTGGCATCGCAGTACTGGAAGGCTGATCCGACATGGCACGTAAGCCGTTGATCGCCGGCAACTGGAAGATGAATCTGAACCACCTCGAGGCTATCGCCCTGGTGCAGAAGATCGCTTTCTCCTTGCCTGCGAAGTACTTCGACAAAGTGGACGTCACGGTTATCCCGCCGTTCACCGACATCCGAAGCGTCCAGACGCTGATCGAGGGCGACAAGCTCCTCCTCACGTACGGCGCGCAAGATGTCTCGGCTCATGACTCGGGTGCGTTCACGGGCGAGATCAGCGGCTCCATGCTGGCCAAGCTCGGTTGCACCTTCGTCGTGGTCGGCCACTCCGAGCGTCGCACCCTTCACGGTGAGACCAACGAGACCGTCCTCGCGAAGACGAAGGCTGCTCTCAAGAACGGCCTCACGCCGATCGTGTGCATCGGCGAAGGCCTCGAGATTCGCGAAGCGGGCGAGCATGTCGCCTACAACGTCGACCAGCTCGAGGGTTCGTTGGCGGGCCTGAGCGCGGAGGAGATCTCCAAGATCGTCATCGCGTACGAACCTGTCTGGGCCATCGGCACCGGCCGTGTCGCTTCTGCCGCCGATGCACAGGAAGTGTGTGCTGCGGTCCGAGCAACAGTGGCCGAACTTGCCGACGCCGAGGTCGCGGCCGGCGTTCGCGTTCTGTACGGCGGTAGCGTCAGCTCGAAGAACGTCGGAGAGATCGTCGGCCAGACCGACGTCGACGGCGCTCTTGTCGGCGGCGCGTCACTCAAGGCTGACGAGTTCGCAACACTGTCTGCGATCGCTGCAGGCGGTCCACTCCCGTGATGATCGGGTAGTGAGCTGAAACTGCTCGAGACCAAGACTGCGGGTGTGTGACCGAGTAGGTCACACACCCGCAGTTTTTTGTTCGCGAGTCAGCTCACCAGTTTGGTTTCCAGAGCGCCGACGAGTTCGGGAGCAAGCTCCAACCCGGCGGTCAGATAGTTCTCGACGGTCCCGTAGTGGTGCTCGACCTGCTCGAAGGCAGCGCCCAGGTAACTCGCGTCGACGGAAAGCAGCAACCGGATCACCTCGCCCTTGTCTGCATCTGTGGCAGCGGCGATCTTCGCGACTGTTGCATCGATGTACTCGGCCGAGTACGTGTTCGTGAGCAGGTAGTCCGCCGTGATCGTTTCGCGCGGTACACCAGCGAGTGTCTGCAGTAGTGCTGCCGCCCAACCTGTTCGGTCCTTGCCCGCCGTGCAGTGGAAGAGTTGCGGCCCCTCGGTGGTCGCCAGGGCGGCGAACAACTGCGAAAATCCGTTCCGAGTGACGGGGTCTGCGACAAAGCTGCGATTGATGTTCTGCATGAAAGCTGTTGCAGCGTCCGCTGTTCGGATAGCCATCGCTTCGGCGTGGATGTTTCCGGACAGGATGGGAATGTGGGCGTACATCGCCGGCGCCGGCACGATGTCGGGAGTTTCGTTCGCCTCGGTTTCGGAGCGCACGTCATAGACGGCGGTCAGCCCCAGCGATTCCACGATTGCAAGATCCTCGGGCGAGGGCGTCAGTACGTTTGCACGGTAGAAGACTCCGCGGCTCATCGCCTGTCCGCTGGTCGTGACGTACCCGGGGCCGGCCACGTCGCGGAAGTTGTGAATCGAAGCCAGACGCGGTGTGTCAGGCAGGGGTGTGTCGGGCAGGGCAGTGTTGGGCAGGGCAGTGTCGGAAAGCATGGAGCCGGCCTTTCGGAGGTAGAGTCGCGTCAACTGAAAAACTACTGAATCGGTATCTCGACAGTGTGATCGATGCCACTGACCAAGAGTCGTGCCGGGCCGGGTGGAAAGTCATGTGCGAGGGGGG
>NZ_CAURKP010000158.1:0-11708 GCF_963525155.1 uncultured Rhodococcus sp. | reverse complement strand
CTGCCAGAGTGTCCGATCGAATCCTCGAGCTGGCCTCGGCAGGCTTCGACGCCTCGGCCGAAGTTCCGATCCGCTGCGCGGTCCTGCGCGTCGACGGGGACGAGCGCAGGCACGTACTCGTGATCGTCGTCCACCACATCGTCGCCGACGGGTTCTCGATGAACCCCCTCGCAGCGGACGTGGCAGCGGCTTACGCGGCCCGCAGTGCCGGCAGTGCGCCGAACTGGTCGGAACTGGCCGTGCAGTACGGCGACTTCGCTGTGTGGCAGCACGAAGTGCTCGGCTCCGAGGAAGATCCGGACTCGGCTCTGACCCGTCAGCTCGATTACTGGAAGGACCGACTCGCGGGACTGGGCGAGCCGATCGCGTTGCCGACGTCGTTCCCACGTCCGGCAAAGCCGTCCATGGTCGGCTCGGTCCACCGGTTCGCGGTATCGCCGCAGACCCATCGGGCGCTGACCGACCTGGCACGTGAGCACGGCACCACCATGTTCATGCTCATGCACGCAGCACTGGCGGTACTTGCGGCGCGCCTGGCCGGTACCGAGGACATCGCCATCGGGACACCCGTCGCCGGCCGCGGCGAGGCCGAACTCGATCACCTGGTCGGTATGTTCGTCAACACTCTCGTGCTGCGAACACAGATCACGCCCGACGCGTCGTTCGAGGACGTCCTCGCCCAGGTTCGCGAAGGCGACCTCGGCGCGTTCCAGCACACCGATTTGCCCTTCGAAAGGTTGGTCGACGCACTCGACCCGGAACGCTCGACTTCGCACACTCCGTTGTTCCAGATCCTCATCGAGTTCCGCAACAATGCACTCCCACAACTCGAATTGCCGGGGCTGTCGGTCTCGGGAGTCGAGTTCGACCTACCCGTCGCCAAGTTCGATCTGCAACTCTCGGTCACCGAGCGTTA
This sequence comes from uncultured Rhodococcus sp., assembly GCF_963525155.1. Classification (NCBI taxonomy): domain Bacteria; kingdom Bacillati; phylum Actinomycetota; class Actinomycetes; order Mycobacteriales; family Nocardiaceae; genus Rhodococcus; species uncultured Rhodococcus sp. The sequence goes on along the minus strand of NZ_CAURKP010000158.1, from coordinate 10,792 downwards.
CGACGCGGATGGCGGAACGGATGGAATCGACGCCGAATTCATCTACGCCACAGACCTGTTCGACGGTGACTTGATCGATTCGTTCTCACGCAGACTGCTCACCATCCTCGAGGCGGTCTCGCGAGAGCCGTCGACTCCTACCGGTGACATCGACGTCGTGGGCGCCGACGAGCGTCGACAGATGCTGACCGAGTGGAACACTCACGCCGAACCGGCTCCAGCGGACAACATCGCGGACCGATTCTTCGAGGCTGTTGCAGCACATCCGTCGTCGACCGCGGTCAACGACAGCGACGGCGCCATGACGTACGCCGAACTGGACGGGCGCGCTAACCGCCTGGCGCGGCTCCTGATCGGCCGCGGTATCGGTCCGGAATCCGTGGTGGCTGTTGCGATGCCCAGAACCACCGATCTCGTGCTGGCCCTCGTCGCCGTCATCAAAACCGGAGCGGCATACCTGCCGGTCGACATCACCTACCCGGCCGAGCGCATGCGGTTCCTCTTCGACGACGCGCGGCCGGTATGCCTGGTCACGACCGGAGACTTCCGAAGTGACCTACCTTCGGAGATCATCGAATCCGGCATAGACGTCGTCGAACTCGGATCGCCGGAGATCGCGGTACGCCTCGATCACTCCGCGCCCCGTCGCATCACCGACGCGGACCGGACGACACCACTTCTGCCCGACGCGATCGCGTACATCATCTACACCTCCGGATCCACAGGGCGCCCCAAAGGTGTCCAGGTCAGCCACCGCAACGTCCTGACTCTGATGGACAACACCGCCCCGACGTTCGGGTTCGACGACACGGACGTGTGGACCATGTTCCACTCGTACGCATTCGACTTCTCCGTCTGGGAGCTGTGGGGGCCGCTGCTACACGGGGGCCGGCTGGTCGTCGTCGACTACTACACGACCAGATCACCGGACATGTTCCACGAACTGCTCCGCAGGGAGCGAGTGACGGTGCTGAACCAAACACCCACCGCCTTCTACCAACTCGCCGAAGCCGACCGTGCGTACTCACCGAACGGCACCGGTCCCGACCTTGCACTGCGCTACGTCGTCTTCGGTGGCGAAGCGCTCGACCTCGGGCAGTTACGCAAGTGGTACGACAGGCGGGCCGACACGGCTCCGACGTTGGTCAACATGTACGGGATCACCGAGACGACAGTGCACGTCAGTCGAATCGCACTCGACCGCAACGACAGCGAGCACGCGTCGGCGAGCATCATCGGGCGAGCAGTACCGGGATTGTCCGTCTACGTACTCGATCGGCGACTGAACTTGGTACCACCAGGTGTCGTCGGCGAAATGTACGTCGCCGGTGATCAGGTGACTCGGGGATACCTCGGGAAACCCGCATTGACTTCGGTGCGGTTCCTTCCCGATCCATTCGGTAGTTCGGGGGATCGAATGTATCGGAGCGGGGACCTGGCGAGGTGGAACGACGCGGGGCAGTTGGAGTACGTGGGCCGCAGTGATTTCCAGGTGAAGGTGCGTGGTTTCCGCATCGAACTCGGCGAGATCGAAGCCGCAATGCTCCGCTGCCCCGGCGTCGCTGCCTCGGTAGCACTTGTTCGAACGGAGGGAGCGTCACCGCGGATCGTCGGGTACGTGGTCGCCGAAACAGGCAGTACCGTCGATTCAGCGACGGTGACCGACTTCGTCGCCGCCGAACTCGCGGAGTACATGGTGCCCACCGCGATCGTCGTCCTCGAATCGCTTCCACTGACGGTCAACGGAAAGCTCGACCGACGCAGCCTCCCGGCTCCGGACTTCACCGTCACGGGAACAACCGAGGCGACGCGGGCGCCGGCCACCGCTACCGAAGCGGTCCTCGCGGACCTCTTCGCGGAGGTGCTGGGTCGGGGCAGTATCGGAGTGGACGATTCCTTCTTCGGTCTCGGCGGCGATTCGATCATGTCGATCCAACTCGTCTCACGGGCGAAGTCCGCAGGCCTCGTCTTCACTCCGCGGGACGTCTTCGAAGCGAAGACCGTGGCCGGCCTCACCAAAGTGCTCCTCATCGAATCATCGGAAACGGCACCGGTTCTCACGGAGCTACCCGGCGGGGGAGCCGGCCCGCTACCGCTCACGCCGATCATGGAGTGGCTCGTCGAACGCAGTCGCGGTCACCTGAGCACGATCCGCAGTTACAGCCAGAGCGCGCTGATCGCACTGCCCGCGGATGTCTCCGGCCCCGCGCTGGAACGAGCATTGCAAACGATCCTCGATCGTCACGACGTGCTGCGGGCGCGCCTGGACGCCGCGACTCACCAACTCGAGATCCGCGAGCCAGGGAGCATCACCGCCCCCGACATCCTGCGCCGAACCCCCATCGTGTCCACCAGCGGCGAAGAATTCGTCGCCGCTGCGGAAACCGCGATGCAGGACGCATCCAGCCGCCTCGATCCCGAACACGGGAAGATGATCAGCGCAGTCTGGTTGGATCCCGTCAGCTCGAACGGCAACCGGGCCGAAGCCGGACGGTTGCTCCTGGTCCTTCATCACCTCGCGGTCGACGGTGTGTCCTGGCGCATGCTCGTCCCGGGCCTGGTCACTGCTTATGCCTCGGCGTTCGACGGAGAAACACCGATACTTCCGCCGGGCGGAACGTCGATACGTCGCTGGGCGACAGCGCTCGCCGAGACCGCTGCGCAGCGACGCGACGAGATCGACCTGTGGTCGAGAATGCGGACCGACGAGCCATTGCTCGGGGCGCGCGGGCTCGACCCAGCCGTCGATGTCGGAGCCACCGTCGACCGCGTCAGCGTCGACGTTCCGACCTCCGTGACCGAGAACGTCATCTCGACGGTGCCTCAGCATTTCGGAGGCTCGGTGAACGACGGGCTGCTCGCTGCTCTCGCGATTGCCGTCACCGCCTGGCGTCGATCGCGCGGACAGCGCAGCGGGGACGTGCTCGTCAACCTCGAAGGGCACGGCCGCGAGGAGAACGCCGTACCGGGCGCCGACCTCTCGCGCACGGTCGGCTGGTTCACCACCTTGTTCCCCGTCCGGATCGATCTCACCGGACTCGATGTCGTCGATGCACTGGCCGGGGGATCAACCGCCGCCTCCGCCGTGAAACTCGTCAAGGAAACGCTGCTCGGCCTGCCCGACAACGGAATCGGGTTCGGCATCCTGAAGTACCTCGATCGAAACGAGGAACTTCGTGAGCTGCCCACGCCGCAGATCTCGTTCAACTACCTCGGACGATTTGCCGGCTCGGATCCCGAGCACGGCGAAGTGCCGTGGCTGCCGATCTCGGAAGTGACCCTCGACGAAGCGCACAGCGGCGAATTGGCCGCCGCGTCGGTGCTCGACATCAACGCCGTCACGACCGATACCGCACACGGTCCGATTCTGCGCGCTACGTGGTCCTTCCCCCGCGGCATTCTCAGCGACGCCGAAGTCACCGAACTGGCGGAGCTCTGGGCCCGAGCACTGGGCGCACTGAGTGAATACGTGGAGGAACACTCCGAGCGCGAGCTCACGCCCACCGATCTCGATCTCGTCACCGCGGATCAACAGAGCATCGAACAGCTCGAGCGCAGATTCCCCGACCTGACCGACATCTGGTCACTGTCACCTCTGCAGTCGGGCATGCTCTTCCACGCCCAGTTCGACGAAACCGAAATCGACCCGTACATGGTGCAACTGACCCTCGAGCTCGGGGGTCGGGTGGAGGCGCCGCGCCTGCGCCGCGCCGCGCAGGCCTTGGTTGATCGTCATCCGAGCCTGCGCGCGGGATTTGTCTCCGCACCGGGAGGGCGGGCACTGCAGGTGATCCGTTCCGGTGTCGACATCGGCTGGGCCGAGATCGACCTGTCCGGGGCCGAAGACAGTGAAGTCGCGCTCGGTCAGCTGCTCGAACGCGATCGCGCTCATCGTTTCGACATGGAAACAGCCCCGTTGATCCGCTTCATGCTCGTGCGAATCGGACCGGACACAGCACGCCTCGTCGTGACGAACCACCACATCCTGCTCGACGGCTGGTCCACCCCGCTGTTGCTTCGAGACCTGCTCACTCTCTACGCAACCGACGGTGACCCCGAGATTCTGCCCCGAGTTCAGTCGTATCGCGACTATCTCTCCTGGATCTCGAAGCAAGAACCCGAGACTTCGCTACGGGCGTGGCAAGAAGCGCTACGGGGCGTCGACACGTCCACCCACCTCTCGAGGGCAGACACCGCCGCCGAAACCGTGGCAAGTGAAATCCACTCGTACTCGCTGCCGACAGAACGAACCGAGACTCTTCGAGCGTTCGCGCGAAGCCGCGGCCTGACCATGGCGACCCTGGTACAGGTGGCATGGGGAATCGTGCTCGCCGAACTTCTCGGACGCGACGACGTCGTCTTCGGCGGAACGGTCTCAGGACGCCCACCACAGGTGCCCGGCGTGGAATCGATAGTCGGCCTGTTCATCAACACGGTGCCTGTCCGAGTCCGCCTCGACGCCCGAGAAACCCTCGCCGAACTGGCCATTCGCGTCCAATCCGAGCAAGCGTCATTGCTCGACCACCACCACATCGGACTGTCGGACATCGCCGGAGCAGTCGGCGCCGCCGGTTCCTTCGACACCCTGACGGTATTCGAGTCGTATCCCGTCGACGAGACAGCCCTGACCGCCGAAACCGACATCGCGGGAATGCACGTTCTCGGCATCGACGGACGCGACTCGGCGCACTATCCGATTGCCGTGGTGGCGTCCGAAAGTGACACGCTGAATCTGAAGATGGAGTACTTGCCGACGCACTTCTCCGCCCGCGAAGTCGCCAAGATCACCGAGCGCGTGGGCATCGTCCTCGGGCAACTCGCCTCGGCACCGGATCAGCCGCTGGCCCGTCTGCAGGTTCTCACGGAGTTCGAGAGCCGTGATCTTGCGCCGGTCTTCGGCTCCCCGGGGCGCTCCGCGCGAACGCTCCCAGAGATTCTCGCCGACGTCTCTGCCACCTATCCCGACCGCATCGCGCTCTCGGCCGGCAGCCGTTCCACGACCTACGCCGAACTGGACCGGCGCTCGAACCAGTTGGCCAGAGCCATGATTCGCCGCGGCGCCGGGCCCGAGACGTCGGTTGCCATCGGCATCGAAAGGTCCGTCGAATCCGTACTCGCGGTGTGGGCGGTGGCCAAGACCGGCGCAGCGTTCGTCCCCGTCGACCCCACCTATCCGGCTGACCGAATCGAACACATGCTCAGCGACTCCGAGGTGTTGTTCGGGTTGACCGTCGTCGACGCCATCGACACACTTCCACCCATCGTGTCCTGGTTGGTGCTCGGAGAAGAGGCATTCGACGACGACGTCGCCACCAGTTGCACGCTGCCGATCACCCAGGACGAACGGCGTGCACCGGTGGTCATGGACAACGCCGCCTACGTGGTCTACACCTCGGGATCCACCGGCCGACCCAAGGGAGTTGTCGTCACCCACACCGGACTCGACAGCTTCGCACTCGACCAGCAGCGTCGATTCCACGCAGATCACCACTCTCGAACCCTGCACTTCGCCACCCCCAGCTTCGACGGAGCCGTCTTCGAGTACCTGCAGGCATTCGGTGTCGGAGCAACCATGGTGATCGTCCCGACCGACATCTACGGCGGCGCCGAACTGGCAAGTCTCATCCGCCGCGAACACGTCACTCACGCGTTCGTCACCACGGCAGCACTCGCCACCGTCGACCCGGCCGGCCTGGACGAGTTCCGGCACGTCGTCGTCGGGGGAGAGACACTACCGCCGCATCTCGTCGGCCTCTGGGCTCCCGGACGAGAATTCGTCAACGCCTACGGCCCGACCGAGACAACCGTCATGGCAGACATCAGCGAACCCATGACAGTGGGCGCACCCATCACGATCGGTGGACCGATCCGCGGCGTGCACGAGATGATCCTCGATTCGCGCCTGCAACCTGTACCCGTCGGAGCTCCCGGTGAGCTGTACATCGCCGGCATCGGCCTGGCTCGCGGATACCACCGGCGTCCCGGCCTGACCAGCGAGCGATTTGTCGCCGACCCCTTCGGCAAGCCAGGCGACCGGATGTACCGCACGGGCGACATCGTCTCCTGGCGAAGCGATCACACCATCGAATACGTCGGGCGTAGCGACTTCCAGGTCAAGATTCGCGGATTCCGCATCGAGCTCGGCGAGGTCGACGCCCAGATCACCGCAATGGCGAGTGTCACGAATTGCGTGACACTCGGCGTCGACGGACCGGCCGGCGCCACAGTTTTAGCGTCCTACCTCACCGTCGAGGAAGGATCGACGCTGACCGGGGCAGAGATCACCGCGCACCTCGCCGGACGTGTTCCCTCGCACATGGTTCCGGCCAGCATCATGATCGTCGACGAGCTACCGCGCACCGCGGTCGGCAAGCTCGATCGAAAAGCGTTGCCGACGCCGGAGTTCACCGGAACCGGTGTGGAATTCCGGGCGCCCGGCACCAGCCTCGAACGTCGGATCGCCGATGCGTTCATCGACGTACTCGGCGTCGAACGGGTCGGCGTCGACGACAATTTCTTCGAGCTCGGCGGCAACTCGCTGATCGCCACTCGCGTGGTCTCGCGGCTCAACTCCGCACTGAACATCGACGTCGGGGTGCGCGTGCTGTTCGAGGCACCGACGACGGCTCAGCTCGCCGAACGGCTCTCCAGCGCTGTCACTGCCGTCGGCACTGTGCCGCTCACTCCCATGGAGCGCAGTGGCAGCGTCCCGCTCTCGTTGGCGCAGAAGCGCATGTGGTTCCTGAACCAATTCGACACACGCTCAGCCGCGTACAACATCCCACTAGCTGTTCGCCTTACCGGTGACCTCGCCGTCACGGCCATGCAACAGGCCATCGCCGACGTCGTCGAGCGGCACGAAACACTGCGGACGGTGTTCCCCGCCGTCGGCGGCGATCCGATTCAGCAAGTGCTCACCGTCGACGAGGCAGTACCGCCGGTCCTTGAAATGACGTTGGGGGAGGACGAACTCGCGGAGCGCATGCAACGACTCGCCACGACCGGCTTCGACGTGTCGGTGGACCTGCCGCTGCGCGTGGCACTGTTCCGACTCGACACCGCTGAACCCGTTCACATTCTGTTTGTCGTGGTCCATCACATCTGCGCCGACGGTTCGTCGATGGCGCCGCTCGCACGCGACGTGATGACGGCCTACCTGGCGCGTACGGCAGGGACCGAGCCCACGTGGGCGCCGCTCGAGGTGCAGTACGCAGACTTCACGTTGTGGCAGCATCGCGTCCTCGGATCGGAAGACGACCCGGAATCCGTCATCAGTCGCCAATTGCACTACTGGAGTGAGCAACTCGCCGGACTCGACGACGTCATCGCACTGCCCGCCGACCACCCGCGACCCGTGCAACAGACCTTCCACGGTGACCGATTCACCTTCGACATCGACGCGAACACCCACCGCGCCCTCGCGGACCTCACCAGGGCAAACGGTGTCACGATGTTCATGGCGCTGCACGGCGCGCTCGCAGTGCTGATGTCCAAGTTGTCGGGCGCCGACGAAGTCACCATCGGCACACCGATCGCCGGCCGAGGTCAGGAAGCGCTCGACCATCTCGTCGGAATGTTCGTCAACACACTGGTCCTGCGAACCAGTGTCGATCCCGAAATCACGTTTGCCGACCTGTTGGAGCACGTCCGGGAAATCGACCTGGCCGCATTCCAGAACTCGGACCTGCCATTCGAACGGCTCGTCGACGTCATCAACCCAACCAGATCCACGTCGTACTCACCGTTGTTCCAGGTCGCCCTCGAACTTCAGAACAACGAACCCGCACATTTCCACCTACCCGGCCTCGACATCGACGGACTGACCGTGGAAACCAAATTCGCGAAGGAGGACCTGGAGCTGATCGTCGACGAGAAGTTCGACGAGTTCGGCATCCCGGCTGGGATGTCCGCAGCCTTCGACTTCGCAACCGATCTCTTCGAACCCGCCACCATTCGGCGGTTTGCCGACCGACTGCGCCTGATCCTGGACGCTGTCGGACGCGAACCCGCAACACGTATCGCCGACATCGGCATCCTCGGCGCCGACGAAACAGCTGCCCTGGTGCCGGCATCCGGTGCCGCCGCGACTCGAGCGCGGGTGTGGCCGGAGATCCTCGCCGAAGCAGTCGCCTCGAACCCGGATGCCCCAGCCCTCTCGAGTCGCGAGAGGTCGATGACCTACCGCGAGCTCGACGAGGAATCGACGAAGCTGGCGCGCGCGCTGTGTCGGCGCGGCGTCGGTCCCGAAGATTTTGTGGCGCTGGGTCTGCCGCGGTCCACCGCGGAGATCGTCGCGATCTGGGCGGTCACGAAAACCGGTGCAGCATTCTTGCCGGTCGACCCGAACTATCCCGACGATCGCATCAACCACATGCTCGACGATTCGCGGGCCGTACTCGGCATCACCGACGACGCTCACCGCAGTCAACTTCCCGACACGGTCGAGTGGATGGTCCTCGATGAAGCCGAGACCGTCGACGAGATCGACGCCCAGAGCGCAGCCGCGATCACCGATCGCGACCGCACGATCCCCTTGCATCACGGGCATCCCGCGTACCTGATCTACACCTCGGGATCAACCGGGAAGCCGAAGGGCGTCATCGTCACCCACCTCGGGTTGTCAAACCTCAACGCCGAGGAACATCAGAGATTCAACGTCCAGCCCTATTCGCGGATCTCTCACCTGGCATCACCGAGCTTCGACGCCTCGGTCTTCGAACTCATGATGGCGTTCGGCAGCGGAGCGTGCCTGGTCGTCATCCCACCGACGGTCTTCGGCGGATCCGAGTTGGCCGAAATCTTTGCCGACGAACACGTCTCACACGCGTTCATCACTCCGACCGCGCTCAGCTCGATCGAAAGCTCCGCGCTACCCGAACTCCGCGTACTCGCAGTCGGTGGCGAGGCCTGCCCACCCGAACTCGTGGACATCTGGGGCCGCGACCGTCGCATGTTCAACGGATACGGACCCACCGAATCCACCATCCAGGCCAGCGTCAGTGAACCCATGCGGCCGGGCAAGGACATCAACATCGGACGACCGGCCATCGGCTTTGCCGGACTGGTCCTCGACGGGCACCTCAAGCCCGTGCCGGTGGGAGTCATCGGGGAGCTGTACGTGACCGGCCCCGGACTCGCCCGCGGATACCACAATCGTCCCGACCTCACCGCCGACCGATTTGTCGCCGATCCGTTCGGCGAACCAGGCCAGCGGATGTACCGCACGGGCGACCTGGTGCGCTGGCGCTCCGACAGCACCCTCGAATACCTGGGCCGCAGCGACTTCCAGATCAAAGTCCGCGGATTCCGCATCGAGCTCGGCGAAATCGACTCTGTCCTGATGGCACACCCATCCGTCTACTTCGCCGCCACACTCGGGCACGAAGCGCCGTCGGGGGAGACGATGATCGCCTCCTACATCCAGCCCGTGGAAGGACAGACCGTCGACGACTGGGAGCTTCGCCGCCATCTGTCTTCTCGCCTGCCCGCGCACATGGTTCCCGGCGCGATCGTCGTCGTCGACCGCATTCCGGTGACACCGGTCGGCAAGCTGGACCGCAAGGCACTGCCGACCCCGAGCTTCGAGCGACGCACGGTCCCGTACGCACCGCCGACAAACAACACCGAACGAACGGTCGTCGACATCTTCGAGACCGTGCTCGGGCACGAGCACATCGGCGTCGACGACGACTTCTTCGAACTGGGCGGAACGTCGATCGTGGCCACTCGCATCACCATCGAACTCGAGAAGCGTCTCGGGATGCGAGTGCCGTTGCAATCGCTTTTCCTGGATCCGACACCTGCCGGAGTCGCCCGGGCTGCCGACGGAATGGACGCACACTCGCCGGACGATTCGTCGGATCTTCTCGCCCCGATGATCACGCTGCGCGCCGGATCCGATCGTGCACCACTGTTCTTCGTCCATCCGGGTATCGGATTGTCCTGGGGTTACGCAGAATTCGTCAAGCATCTCGAGCTGGATCAACCCGTCTACGGTCTTCAGCTACCGTCCCTGAGCGGCGGGCCCAGCTTCGACTCGCTGACCGAACTCGCCGACGACTACGCGAATCGCATTGCAGCCGTGGCATCGACCGGCCCGATCCATCTGGCCGGCTGGTCGCTCGGCGGCGTGATCGCACACGCCGTGGCACACAGCCTCACTCGGAGCGGACGTGACGTGACTCTGTCGATACTCGACAGCTATCCGTCGTCGGATTCCGATCAGCCCGCAGAACTCTCGGTCTCCGAACTACTGGCCGGGCTCGCGATGCCGGCGGGATCCAAGACGGTCGAGACCTTCGAAGAAGCGGCGGAATTGCTGGAGCAGACCCTGGGTGCCGGAATCGGAATCGAAGCGGAGCATCTGGCGCGGATCAGTCGCGGTTACTCCCACTCCGTCGAATTGACGAATCGGCACCAACCGCCTGTCCACGTTGGAGCCGTCGAGTTCTTCGTAGCCGGAAGATCTACGGAGAACGGACACGATGTCGCCGAATGGCGAAGGTTTGTAGAAGGGGACATCCGAGTCACCGAAGTCGATTGCGAACACAACCAGATGATCGAACCGGGTCCGGCGGCAACCATAGCTGTACGATTGCGAGAAGTTATCGCTCAGTGGGGTGTCTGAACCAGGTTCGACATGGGTATGAGTGAAACACACAGGGTGATGGACCCCGGGTGGGTCCGGACGAGGGGAAAACGTTGAAACTGCGAACCACACGCGTGTTTACCGGATCGATGCTGACTGCCGCTGCACTGACTGCCGCACTGCTCTCCGGGGGGACTGCACAGG
>NZ_CAURKP010000157.1:0-11732 GCF_963525155.1 uncultured Rhodococcus sp. | reverse complement strand
CGCATTAATCGGCGGCCCCCTGCGCCTGGCCGGTTCTTTTGGTTTGGGGCCTGATTTGGGGGGGTCCTTATTAAACCCCGTGTGTTAATTAGTGGCCCACAGCAGGGGTCAGGCGAGACCCGTGCCCACCAATTGACCTACTCCGTACGTCACGGCCATCGCCAGCGCGCCGCCGATCACCACGCGTAGCACCGCTCTGGTCTTGCGAGCTCCGCCGAGCGTCGCGCTGATCGTCCCGGTCAGCGCAAGTGCGATCAGCACCGCGAAAAATGCGATAGGGACGCGGATGCCTGTCGGCGGCACCAGAATTGCGACCAACGGGATCGCCGCGCCGATCGTGAACGAGATTGCCGACGAAATCGCTGCATGCCACGGATTGGTGAGATCGTCTGGATCGATACCCAATTCGACTTCTACGTGCGCCGCGAAGGCGTCGTGCTCGGTTAATTCTTCGGCGACGCGGCGGGCCGTCTCCGGACTCAATCCCTTGTTCTCGTAGATCTCGGTCAGTTCCTGAAGTTCAGCCTCCGGGGTCTCGAGGAGTTCCTTCTTCTCCTTCTGCAGGAGTGCGCGTTCGGTATCTCGCTGAGCGCTGACCGAGACGTACTCGCCCAACGCCATGGACACAGCGCCGGCAACCAGTCCAGCAAAACCTGCTGTGAAGATCGCGGAGCGCTCGGTCGTGGCTGCCGCAACACCGACCACGAGACCTGCGGTCGAGACGATTCCGTCGTTTGCACCCAGAACACCTGCACGCAGCCAGTTGAGGCGATTGTTCAAACTCGGTGCGTGAGGTTCCGATTCCCCACCGGGCGCCCCGTCGGTCAACTGCACACTGTCTCCGGACATGGCAACAGATTAGGACGATCAGTCCGGTTGCGATAGCAATCTGAGCCTGTCCTTCGCGCACTGATATATTCCGATTGGCACCCCAACCAAGCATTTGTTAGGTTGGGAATCGGCAGACATCTGGAGGCATTGTGAGCGCAGTACGCACCGCTTTTGTCAGCGGCGGAACCGGTGGAATCGGGTCGGCGATCGCCCTGACCCTTGCCGAACGCGGACACGACGTCGCCTTCACCTACCGAAACAACAAGGGCGCTGCCGAGCAACTGAGCGAGCAGATTCGAGCGCATGGCGGGCGCGCCCACTCGTACTCTCTCGACTTGACCGACGAGTTGTCGATCAGCGCCGCCGTCAACGATGCGGTCAGTGATCTGGGCGCATTGACGACCCTCGTCCACGCTGCGGGACCGCACGTCCCGATGACGCACCTCTCACGTGTGACGCCGGCGTTCTTCACCGAACAACTCAACCAGGAGGCCGCGGCGTTCTTCACCCTCGTCCACACCGCCCTGCCTGCGCTGCGTGCATCCTCGGGTTCGGTGGTGGCGGTGACAACCGCGGCAACGGATCGCTTTCCCGTGCGCGACGGACTCTCCGCAGGCACCAAAGGGGCTGTCGAACAACTTGTTCGCGGATTCGCCGCCGAGGAAGGACGCTACGGCGTCCGGTTCAACGCTGTCGGACCAGGCATGTTGACGGACGGAATGGCGGAGCGCCTGATCAGCTCCGCCGAACTCGACCAGGGCGCGCTCGACGTGACAATGAGCCGAATCCCGTTGAAGCGCTTCGGATCAGCTGCCGACATCGCCGAAGCAGTATGTTTCCTCGCAAGCGACGCGGCCGGATTCATCAGCGGCCAGAAGCTCAACGTCGACGGTGGCTACACCGTCTGAGCGCTATCCGCCCAACTTGCGAAAGACCAGTCGCACGGCAAGTTCCAGGTGCGCCATCACCTCGTCCGTCGTCATCCGGCCCGCAACCCACGAGACGAGACTCGACATCCAGACGTCGTCGATCACCTTCACCGCGTCCAACTGCTGCTGCGAGACTTCCTCGACACCGATCGCCTTCGCGAACATCTCGGTCACGACCCCACCGAGCGCGTTGAGTTCCGGAGTCGCCGACGCGTCCGCGAACATGTACGCCCGAACCAACGCTTCGTAACGGAGGTGGTCGGTCTCGAGGACCTCCGTATTCTTGCGCAGCACAAACAGAATCCGGTCCGACGGAGTCTCGCCCGGGATTACAAAGTCCTGGAATCTGTCACGCAAACCCTCGAACATCCACAACAATGCGACGACAAGCATGTGGTTCTTGGACGGGAAATACCGGTAAACAGTGCCGATCGCGACGCCGGCGCGATCGGCCACCGATCGCATCTGAACCGCGTCGTAGCCGCCTTCGGAGGCGGATTCCATTGCGGCGTCGACAATCCGGCGAAAACGCGCTCGCTGCGACGGCGTCGTACGACGTCCGGTCACCGAGCTACGTTCGACCACCGACTGGTCTGCCTTGTCGCCACCTGCCATGTCCACAACCCTTATTAGACGTCATTTTGCCGACTCCCAATGTAGCCGCCCAACGCAATTGTCGGGTGCATGACTGCCCGCTTCCGAACTGCCTGCCAGTGGAACTGGCCCAGATCAGGAAGCGCGCCGTGGCCGATCGGATCGGCCGCGTCTACGTGGATCTTCCGACCAGTCGCGAGCGGGTGCGCGTCGGCCCGGCGCTTGAGTCCGGCGCCTGTCGGGTTGCGGCGCGCGTCGTTCCGGTCTGCGTTGCCCAGTTGGAGCAGGCTGGGCGCGGCGAGCGGGCGGCCTCCGTCGATCGGTCTGTGGCTTCTTGGCAATGCCGAACCGAGGCTTGCCGAAGACCAGCGGTATCCAACCGCGACCGCTGCTCTCGGCAGAGGCGACAGCCTCGGGCTCACGGAAGGCTGCGTGCGCGATGAGCCCGAACATCAGCAGGGTGGTGATCATCGACGTTCCGCCCGCCGAGATGAGCGGTAGTTGCAGACCGGTCACCGGAATCAGGCCGACGACATAGGCGATGTTGATGAACGCCTGCACGACGATCAACGTCGTTGCCGTCGCTGTCATGACTTTGAGGAACGGATCAGTGGACCGTTTCGCGATCCGCAGCCCGACGATCAGAACCGCGGCAAAGAGAGCGACGACGATCAGCGCGCCGACCAGACCCAACTCTTCACCGATCACGGCAAAAATGAAGTCGTTGTGCGCCTGCGGGAGATAGCTCCATTTGGCGTCGGACTGTCCCAGACCGCGACCGAAGATGCCTCCGTTCGCCAGTGCGTACTTGGCCTGAGTGCTCTGGAAGTTCAAACCCTGCGGGTCGAGATCAGGATTGAGGAAAGCCTTGATGCGATCCGAGCGGTAACCAGCAGTAAGCCCGAGCACGAGAAATGCGACTGCGGAACCGAGCGTGAGGCTGATGAATGTCTTCATCCGGAACAGCCCGAACCACAGCACCGACATGAAGATGATGCCGATCGTGATCGTGGTTCCGAGGTCCTTCTCCAACACCACCAGAACCAGAACCAGCAGCGTCGTACCGCCGATCACCGGCAGCGCACGGTTGACATCCATCCGCGCGTTCATGAACGACGCAACCGTCGCCGCGGACCAGATCGCCAGAGCAAGTTTGGCCAGCTCCGACGGCTGGAAGGAAATACCCGCGATCACGAACCAGCTGCGAGCACCCATCTGTTCCGAGCCGATACCTGGAATCAGCACCAGGACAAGCAGAACAAGACACAGGATCAGCAGCCATGGTGAGGCTCTACGCATCGTTTCGGTCGGCAACCGCACGACCGCCACGAACATCACCAAACCGATCGCTGCGAACATGCACTGCGGCCAGAAGCGGGCGTAGGACGTCCCGGACAGAACATAGGATTCGACGCCCGAAGACGACAGCACCATCAGCAGTCCGAACGCGACGATCAGCACGACCAGACCGACGATCATATGGAAATCGAACAGTGGCCGATTCGTCCACATCGCCGTTCGAGCGCGGAAGGGTGTCGATGTGCGGTCACGTTTGTCCGACGCTCCACGGGGTGAGTTAACTGGCTCTCCACTCCCGCGACCGTTGGGCTTGTCTTCACTGCGACCGGTCACCACACAAGTATCGTCCCACGACTCCTAACTCATGGGTAACACAAGTCCCACGAGTCACACGGGCTCGGTCTCCCGAGGGCCCTCTAGGCCTACGAAACACCAGGTCACGTCCTTCGCCGACGGAGGTCTGCCACCGCTCCCGCCAACGAGAGCGTCAACATGACCACGCAGACGGCAAGCGCGATCCCGAACGCACGTCCATATCCGTCGGGCGAGCATCCGAGCACACCGAGATACAACCCCGATACCGCGGCCAGCGAGATGGTCGCGGACAGTCGCTGCGACAGTTGAAGGAAACCCGCTGCAACTCCGTTCGCACCCGCCGGTGCGTATTCGAGAGTCAGCACCCGATTGGGCGCGTCGACCAAGCCGCTGGCAACTCCCGACAACACGGCCAGGACTACCAGCACCGGGATCAGATGTTCCCGAGGAATCAGATTGACCGCCGCGATGTAGCCGAGGATGACAAGGATCTCGCCGACTATCGCAAAAACCACCGCACTTCGGCCGAACCTGGCAACGAGCCGCCATCCGAAAGCCGACGTCAGGGCCATCGCGAGCGAACTACCGGTCATGATCAACGCCGCACTCAGCGGGGCGAAGCCCAAACCTTCGATCAGATAGAGGCTGAGCACCGCGTTGACGGCGAGGATGGATCCGAACCAGAAGAGTGCAACCGTTGTACCGAGCCGAAATCCCCGAGAGGCGATCAATGACGGAAGCAGTACCGGCGTCCCACCGCGTGCGGCGTACCGACGTTCCCAGAACCAGAAGGCAACGGCAGCGCCGAACGCACCGATCAGGAAAGCCGCGGCGACAGTAACACTGGTCCGGGTCACGATGGGCCACAACAGGAGCCCGGTCGTAGTCGCCAGCAGACACAGCCCAACCGGATCGATCGACGCGCCCGATCGGATGGTTCGATCACGGCGCAGAAAGCGAAACGCCAGAATCAGTGTGATCAGAGCAAACGGCACGTTGAGAACGAGAAGCAACCGCCATCCGAAGTCGGCGTCGGAATACTTCAGCAGAACGCCACCGAGGATCGGTCCGGAAACGCCGGCCAGACCACCCGCGGTGCTGTACGCGCCCAACGCCTTCGCCCGAGCCTTTCCGGACACCCGGTCGGTGATGATGCCGAGCACCTGCGAACTGATGGTGCCTGCGCCGATCCCTTGCCCCAGCCGGGCCAACACGATCATCGACGGATCCGACGCACACGCTCCGAGGATTCCCATCACCGCGAAAATGCTCAGGCCCGCCAAGAACAAGCGTCGACGCCCGACGACGTCACCGAGTCGGCCCGCCGGCACCAGGGCCAAGCCGAAAGTCAGCGAATAGCTCGCAAGGATCCACTGCACCTCCGAGGTCGACGCGCCCAGCGACGCCCGGATCGACGGAACCCCGATTCCGAGCACCGCCGAATCGAGAAGGGTGGTGAAACCCGCAGCTACGCAGACGACGATTTCCCAGCGGACGGCCGAACCGAGCTTGGTGGATTCGGCCGTCGCTGTGACTGTGTGGGACAGGACCCGTTACCCCGCAGCTTCAGACGTGGCCCGACGCGTGAGCGGCGGTCGCAACCCCAAGTGCTCTCGCAGCGTCGACGTGGAGTACTCGGTGCGGTATGCCCCACGCTCCTGCAGTTCCGGGATCAACCAGTCGACGATCTCGTCGAGCCCGGTCGGCACCAGGTACGGCGAGATGTTGAAGCCGTCCGAAGCTCCGTTGCGCACCCAATGGACCAACTGATCTGCGACCTGCCCCGGAGTGCCCGCAAAACCCGAACGCTGCGAGGTCTCGATGGCGACCTGACGGAGGGACAGATTCTTTGCCTCGGCAAGAGCACGCCATTCACGTGCGATCGCAATGGGGTCGTTGCCGTCCCGCGCGGAACCGCGCGTCTCCGAAACCGGGCGGGCAACCGGATCTTCCTCGGGGAGTGGACCGTCGGGGTCTCGATCGGAAAGGTCCTTACCCCACACCAGTCCGACGAGAGAGAGGGCAGTCTGACCGGTGAACTGGCCTTCGAGGACCCACCTTGCCTTCTCCTCGACTTCGGACTCGTTCTCCGCCAACACGATCTGCGTGCTGGGCAAGATCTTGACGTCGTCCTCCGGTCGCCCGGCTTTACGCAACCGAGCCCGAATGTCGTCGGCGAAGTCGAGCGCGCCGTCGAAATGAGTCCCGTGTCGCGAGAAGATGACGTCGGCGTGCGTCGCCGCGAAATCGCGTCCACTCGGGGAATCACCCGCTTGGAAGATGACCGGATGCCCCTGGCGGCTTCGGGGAAGCGTCGGCGTCACGGAGATGTCGAACTGTGAAGTCTGCCTGCGCACGTCGCCGACGGCGCCCGGAGTAGACCAGTTCTCGGACGTGCGAGAATCCGAGATCGCGTCGTCGGCCCACGAATCCCACAGTGCCCGCGCGGTTTCGATGAACTGCCCGGCACGCTCGTAGCGCAGGGAGTGGTCGAGGAAACCACCGCGACGGAAGTTCTCTCCCGTCCACGCGTTGTCGGTGGTCACCGCATTCCAGCCGGCCCGTCCGTCGGAAAGTAGGTCGAGGCCGGAGAGTCGACGCGCAAGGTCGGCCGGTTCGTTGTACGTGGTGTTCTGTGTCGCGACCAACCCGATCTTGTCGGTGATACCGGCGAGGGCGGCCAACTGCGCAATGGCGTCGGGGCGGCCGGCGATATCCAGATCGAGAATCTTGCCGTTCTGTTCCCGAAGCCGCAGGCCTTCACCGAGGAAGAAGGCGTCGAACAGACCTCGCTCGGCGGTGAGTACCAACCGCCGAAACGTCTCGAAGTCGATCTGGGATCCGCTCGCGGAATCGGACCAGATGGTGGTGTGGTTGACCCCCTGGAAGAAGACGCCGAAGTGAACGTGAGCGTCGGGTCGAGGTACGGCGGAGCGTGATGCAGTCATGGCCGAAATATCCTTAGCGCGAAGTCAAGTCAGGAGGAGTGGGCGAATCGATTTGCGGGTCGCTGCAGACCGAGGTTGCCCCTCAGGGTCGATCCCGGAACCGGGCGTCGCGTCAACCCGGCCTTGGACAGCGTCGGAAGCACGAATTTGGCCAGCACCGGAAGGTCCTCGTCGATCACGAGAGCATGGAAATGAACACCGTCGAGGTGTCCGGCCAATTCCTTCAGAACCACGGCCGCTTCCCCCGGATCTGCAGCCAGGAGCAGTCGGCCGGTGACGACGGCATTCCCGTACGAGTTCAGCTCGGTCCTCCGCTGCGCCGCAGACAGATTCGGCGTATCGAATGCCACATCGACCTCGGCGAACACCAATGACGCGCCCTCATCGCGCGCCTTGGCAGCCGACTGTGCAATGGTCTCCACCGAATCACCGGAAACGAGAACAACATCCGGCTGGCGTGGATCGATTTCGCCGTAGCGGCCGAACACCACCAACTGGCCTTGAGGCGGCCGCGGAACGATTGCGGGCCCCTTCACCGAGAACGTGTCGCCCTCGAAATTGACGTAATGCAGACGATCACGCTCGAGGAAACGCCCACTGAGATAGTCACGAACGACGGCGTCGTCCTCCCACGAGTCCCAGAGATCGGTCACAACGGTGACCGAATCCCGCTGCTCTTGCTGACGCGCCGACTCCGTTGTTACCGGAGCCCTCCCCCACGCCCTCGCCGCGGCATCGTCTTCGACCGGAACAGCAAGCCAGCCGCCACGCCCACGCGAGGAGTAGTCCAACGTCGCCAATTGCGAGGACGTATGAAACGGTTCGGCGTACGTGGTCCCGACGACGGGGACCAGCCCGATCGTGCTGGTTGTCGCCGCCACGTACGACGCCCTCGAGACGGCATCGATGCGGCCGACGACGTCGCCACTCGGGGGGAGGATGGAATCGTCGAACGTCGCGAACGTGAAGCCGGCATTCTCGGCAGCCGCGACGCGATCGCGCACAGCCTTACCCGTGAGCAACTGATCCGGGCGGTGTGAGCTTCGGCGCCAGGCAGCGGGGTGAGTGCCCTCGCCGTCCAGTTCGATACCCACGGCAAATACAGTCATGTGTCCTCCATCGGTCCTGGCGGTAGCACCCACACTGCGGTTAGGTAGCGGGTTGCTGCGGCATCATCGAGCCAGGTCTCTCAGCCACTCTGGATGGTGGATGCAATCTATGCGGGCGACGCTGAACAAGTCAAATCACGCTTGTCGAATCATATTGACCTACAACATATTTCAATACAATCACCCTGATCGAAAGGGTTGCGCAACGCTAGCCGACGTAGACACGAAAGAGCCCCGCCCGACTCGCGTCGGACGGGGCTCTCGGTGTGCGCTGGAACGCTACTTCGCGCCCATCCATGCCTGATCGAACAGCATGATGCCGGTTGCAGTCGGAACCACACCGTGCACGTTCTTCTGCCAAGCCCAGAACGACGTGAGCCCGCCGATCGGCGCCGACGGAACCGTCTCGTTCCACAGCGTCTGAATCTTGCCGATGATCGCCAGGGTCGACGAATTATCCTTGGCTTGTTGTAGATCTGCAATCAGCTGATCCATCGCCGGGTTCGCATATCCAGCAGTATTCGCCATCGAGGTGCTGTTGGTCGTGGAGAACAATCCGAGATCGAGAATCGACTCGTACATTCCGATGCCCGCGTGCGCGAGGTCGAAATCGTGCTTGACGTAGACGTTCTGCACGATGTCGCCGGCGTTGTTGGCCAAGATCAAGTTCACCTCGAACCCGACGGCCTGCAACAGTGACTGCACGGCGAGGCCGATCGCGTGGTCCTTCGGCTCACTGAGAACGACGTAGTCGAGGCTGCCGTCGTACCCGTCTGCCTTTGCCTGATTCAGAAGTTCCTTCGCCTTTTCGGGGTCGTAGGCAATACCCGGTGTGTCTACATGCCATTGAGACGTCGGACCGAACAACTCCGAGCCCGGCAGTCCCTCACCGTTTTCCACTCGCTGATCGATCAACGTGGTGTCCAGCGCGTAGCCGATGGCCTGGCGAACGCGAACATCCGAGCCCGGTCGGCCTTCACGGTTGTTGACGATCTCGGCACTGCCGGCATTGAGCACGTCGATGTAGCCGGGGTAACCAGCGGACTTGGCAGAATTGATCGCCGACGTGAGGCCGCGAATGTAGGCGACATCGAGCTGACCGCTGTTCAATGATTCGAGATTGGCCTGCGGGCCGTTGAGCGCAACCATCCGCAACTTGTCCAGCTTGGGAGCGCCGCCGTAGTAGGACGGGTTGGCCTTGAAGATTCGCTCGACGCTCGGTGTGAAGACATCTTCGGTGAAGGGTCCGGCTCCGACGGCGGTGAACTTGTCGCCCTGCTGCGAACTCGGGGCGACGATCATCCCGTGCCCGAGAGCGAGCATCGACGGAAAGCGCATCCACGGCGTCTTCAGCTTGAAGTCGACCGTCGTGGGGCCGCTTGCCTGTGCCGATTCCACCGAAGCCAGCCAGAGCTCGGCGCCATTGCCCTTGCCTGCGTTGTACCGATCAATACTCGCGATCACCGCGTTGGCATCGAGCGCAGTGCCGTCGCTGAACTTCACACCGTCGCGAAGTTTCAACGTCCACGTGCTTCCGTCGTCGCTGGTATCGAGCGATTGAGCCAACTTGGGCTCGAACTCGCCGCTCGCAGTGTCGTAACTCATCAGGACGTCGTACACCGCAGCGAAGGCCTCACCGCCGGAACCGCCGCGAGCGGCAGTCTTGGTCGGGTCGAGAGAGGGAACGAGCACCTGCACGCCGTACGTCATGGTCCCGCCGGCGACAGCGCTCCCCGGATCAGGCTGCTCGTTGACCATGCCGGTCACGACGTCCGCCGACGCGGTCCCGCTGTCGTCACCGTTGCTCGCGCAGCCCACCAACAGAACCCCGGTGCCGAACAATGCGACGGCGACCCGGCTGACTTTCCCGATGCGCCAAGATCTCGAGTGCGACACGGAGATTCCACCTCACTTTCAGTAGACGCAGCCACGGATCGGCCGCAATCGGCTAATAGTGATGTCCTCGGTGGAGTGACGCCCAGCACGTTCCCGGTGACCGGAAACATTCACGGAGACAAAGGATGCGCATAACTGAGATGATCGGGCCGAGTGGTTGACGGCGACTGACATCCGAATACGAAAAAGCTCCAACCTTATGTTCGAAGAACATGAGATTGGAGCTTGTCGATAAGAATTATGGTGGCCAGGGCCGGGATCGAACCGGCGACCTTCCGCTTTTCAGGCGGACGCTCGTACCAACTGAGCTACCTGGCCGGACGGCACCCGAACCGAATGCCTATCGCATTGCTTTGTTCTCAACCGATTGATTGAGAACAAAGCTTTGCGACCCTGACGGGACTCGAACCCGCGACCTCCGCCGTGACAGGGCGGCGCGCTAACCAACTGCGCCACAGGGCCTTGCTTTTTCCTTGCTGTGAAACCGTACTACATCTTCGAGCCGCTCCCAAACCACTGTCCTGTCCTGGCCTGGCATTTGTGCATCTCAAAGCGTGTCGTGCGGGTCAAACCATACTGCATCGTTTCGCTTTCGCAAAACGTACCCCCTACGGGATTCGAACCCGCGCTACCGCCTTGAAAGGGCGGCGTCCTAGGCCGCTAGACGAAGGGGGCCCGCCGGATCTCTCCGAACTAGTACCCCAACGGCGTTCCGTTGGGAGCTTGGATAGCTTATGGCACGGCATTCGGAAATCACAAATCGCCTGTTCACGGGCAGAAAAGTGCACTATTCAGTGTCAGGGAACTCGACTTGGGGCCACCCGTCACGATGGAACGTCTCCAACCACTGCGGCGTAGCCATGGCTTCGAGGACTACTTCGAGAGACTCCTCGAACCACTCGCCCAGATCTCCACTTGAGGCAATCAGGTCTGCCATGTACCGCTGACCGGCAAGGCTCGCTGCAAGTACACGCGTGAATTTGTCCGGGTCGGCGTCTTCTCGGAGCAAACCGTCGTCCTTGGCACGCAATGCCAACTCATAGGCGGTCTTTCCCCAGACCTGCCCACCACCGGACTGCACATCCTTGTAGAACTCGGGCTCGATGATCAGCCGGAATTCCGCCTGCACGATTACCTCGGCACGGAAGACCTCGGCAATGTCGAGCACGAGACCGTGCAAAGCGACGAATGGATCGAGGTCTGTTCTCTTGGCCCAACGATCAGTAATTCCAGTGAAGGTTTCGATAGCCGAGGTCAGAACCGCTCGCGCCAACTCTTCCTTGGACTGGAAATGGAAATACATGGCGCCTTTGGTGGCGCGGGAGCCCTCGAGGATCGTGTTCACCGACGCAGCTGCATAGCCGCGCTTGGCGAATTCGACCGCAGCCGCTTCGACCAGGGCGGCGCGGGTACGCCGCGCACGCTCTTGTTGACGTGCCATTTACGGTGTTGTGCCTCTCGCAGAGTTGGTACGCAGAGTCGCCGTGATCGGCGCCTGTCATCCCCCGAAACTTCACAATATCCCCTCCAACACACCCTACGTAAGGACTAGAGCCATACCCGCCAAAAGTACTAGACGCAATCGGCTGTTCAGGGGACAAGAACCGACTTTATGCCCAAAAGACACCAAGTGGTATGGTTTTGGCCGCTCGGGTGCGCCGCAGGGGGTGCGCATCCGAGCTTTTTCGTGCCCGAGATTCTGATAATTCGACCTCGCAGACGGAACTGCTTCGCCGCCCGATGGACAGCAGTCCCAAGGTTTTAAACAACTAGTGCAATTGTTTATTCCCCCTTTTCCGTCGAAACCGTAC